>NZ_DLJI01000003.1:0-39652 GCF_002484185.1 Empedobacter sp. UBA7620
CCGTCGAAAATCAAAGACAAGAGTTTTTTGATTACTTTTTTGCTCTCTTCCCTGAAAGGTATATGAATTCAATATTCATAAAATAATAAAGACCATGAATAAAAAAGTGATAGAAAGGATTTCACATTCATTTTTGTCTTGACACAAAAACGAACCAAAAAAGTCAAGTCTGTGCTTACAAGTCGGTCAATAATGGCTATTCGCTAAATGCTTTAAATCATTCGCATATAAAATGCGAACAGTAAATCATTTTTAACGCTCCTTACGCCGAATTGACACTCGACTTTTCAGCAATGACGGTTTTGGAATTCGTTCTTGAAAGAGATAACGAATTTGAATATTGAAAAAGGATGAATAAACTGGTATTAAAACTCTCACGTTAAGAAAATGGTTAAATGGAGCGTTAAAAAGGTTTTAGCCCGTAGGGTTTGTAAAATCTTTAGTGGAATGAGAACATTTTTAGTAGAGAGGTTTACAGCCAAGTCTTTTTTCGTTAGTTTTTTTGACTGTTCCCCGAAGGGCATATGAATACCAATAATTAAAATAGATGTTCAATGAATAAAAAAAGTGACATTAAAGAAAAGGAATACCTAAGCCATACTATGGCTTCTCTTTTTAATTTCAAATGTTTTTTGGATGAGCAAAAAAATGAAAATAAAGAAAAAACAAAAACAAAAACCCCTTTCCTAAAAACAAAGTTGGCGCGATGTACAGGGTAAGGAGTGACTTTTAAAACTAATGTTGAATTAAAAAACTATGAAAAAACGTATAACGTAATACGCATCACGTAAAACATAATTAAAACCACCTTTATTATGCTAGAAAAAGAATATGAATTATTGAAAAAAGGCGATCCAAAAGCTTTGGAGCAAATCTATTCACGACATAAAAGACTACTTTTTTGGATTGGTAAACAAATAATTACGGATGAATTTGTTGTAGAATGTTTGGTACAAGATGCTTTTCTTAGATTATGGGAATATCGAGATAACATAGAAAGACCTGAACATATCTTTTATTTCACGCGACTTGTATTGAAACACAGTTGTTATTCTCATTATAAGAGTTCTAAAAATATATTTTTTAGGTCGGTGCATTCATTAGATAGTTACGAGAATTATGATAGTTATTTGACTGGATACGATCCGTTAGAGGTTGCAGAAAACATAAAGGATAAAGTAATACATGACCAACATTATGAAGAAATTAGAAAAATATTACCCTTATTAAGTGGTGAAAGAAAACATTTGATTGAACTCTGCTTGAAATATGGATTCAGATACAAAGCGATTGCCAATGCAATGGGAAAAAGAGTTTCAGAAACGAGTAAGGAGATTAAAAGTGCAATAGAGGATCTTAAGAACCTTATAAATAGTCATGATGTATTAGTGTCTAAAAAGAAAATAGTTTCTAAGGAAAAGGAACAAAATCAAATGACCGAAAAACAATCGTTGATTTTAAAACTTCGATTCGAGAAGAAACAATCGTTTACAACCATTGCTCAGACATTAGAACTTTCTCAGAAAGAAGTGCACAATGAATTTGTAGTTGCTTATAAATTGTCTCAACAAAATAAGTTTACCCCCCTAAATAACTAAATATGGAAAATTCTACAGTTTTTTTAACACGTAAAATACAGCTAATTACTGATTTACCGACTCAAGAAGAACGAAAAGAAGTTTTGAGTACGCTTTATAAATGGCAAAATAGATGTTTTATAGCGGCTAATTTGATTGTTTCTCATTTGTATGTGCAAGAAATGGTGAAAGATTTTTTTTATTTCTCTGACGGAATCAAATATAAATTAGTAGACGAAAACAAAGATGAAGATGGTATACTCAAATGTTCACGGTCGACTACCATTTATCGTGTACTCTCAAAACGTTTTAAGGACGAAGTTCCAATGTATATATTGTCTAGTTTGATGAATACGTTATACCTATCCTTCAAGAAGGATTGTGTCAGGTATTGGAAAGGTGAACTTTCATTAAAAATTTTTAAACGAGATATAGCAATTCCTTTTAATATAGCGAGGATAAGTAAATTCTCGTATGATACAGATAAAAAATACATTTATTTTAAACTTTATAAAATACCTTTTAAAACGTATCTTGGAAGAGATTATATTGATAATTATAAGCTATTGGAGCAAATAGTAAGTAAAGAAATTAGAATTTGTAGATCGCATATTAAATTAGAAAAAAATAAAATATTTTGGGTATTCACTGTAGAAATTGAAAAAGAAAAAAATCAATTACAACCCGATATTATTGCAGAAGTTTCCTTGTCGTTGGAATATCCGTTGGTTGTAAAAATAGGGAGATCTCAACTTACCATTGGTAGCAAAGAAGAATTTTTGTACAGAAGATTAGCGATACAAGCTTCTCGTAAAAGAATACTAGAAGGAGTGCCTTATTGCAAAGGAGGGAAAGGAAAAGCAAGAAAATTAAAAATAGCAAAAAAATTACAAAATACAGAGAGTAAATATGTTCATCATCGGCTACATGTTTACAGTAGAATGTTAATTGATTTTTGCGTTGAAAAAAAAGCAGGAACGATAGTTATTCTAGATCAAGAAGAAAAAATAGAAATAGCCAAAGAAGAAAGATTTGTCTTAAGAAACTGGAGCTATTATGAGCTCATAAATAAAATAAAATATAAAGCTGATAAAGCAGGTATTGAGCTTGTAACAGCTTAAACCATAATTTCGGAGGGTGATTTGTACACCCATAGGGTGAGGTAATTGTTAACGCTCATCAAATGTGAATAACATATACAAAACGGGGGGATTTTTTAGATTTTATTGAAACTTGCTAGATACTCCCAACATAAAGGCAGGATAAAGGCAACATAATGGCAGTAGAATGTATGTAATTATTTTTCTAACTTAGAATTGTGATGGTAATACAGTTGCTTTATACAAAAGCATAAACGTATTAAGTTACAATAATTATTAAAATAAAAAAGGAGCTATTAATTAGCTCCTTTTTTATTTTGATGTTTTTTGGCGTGCAATTCTTTCAATGTTGCTTTTTGTTCTGGCGTAAAAACAGCATTGATTTCATTAAATTCTTTTTCACGAACTTCTTTCATTTTTCGTTTCAATTCAATTTTTTCGTCTTTGTAGCTGTCTTCAATTTGTTTGATTTTGATGACTTGAGCATCTGTCAAGTTCAAATCTTTTTTTAATTGTTGTAATTTCTGCTCTCTTGATCCTTCATTTCTGTCTTGCGCTGAAGCAGTTGTTAAAGTGAAAGCAATTAATCCTAATCCTACATATTTATAAAATGCTGTTCTCATAATTATCAACTTTTTTTGTTTTATTTATTCTTAAGACTTCAAAAAAATAAAAAGGTTTAAAATGATAAATGTTAAAATTTTTCGGTAATGATGAAATCTTTTAAAAGATGTAACATTTGAGACGAATTATCGACCAATATTTTTTGAAATTATTTTTGAAATCGATTAAACCTTTTCCAAAAAGGATTGTCAAACAAGTTGTAAAATTATAAAACTACAAAACGAAAAATTAAACAAATGAGGTTAAGAAGTTTATTTGCTTTGATTTTTATTTGTGTTTGTGCAGGATTGAATGCGCAAGAGCTTTTAAAAATTAAAGGGAAAGTCTTATCAAGTGAAAACAAGCCTGTAGAATATACTACAATATCGCTTGAAAGCTCGGAAGATGGAGTTGTGGCAGAAGCGGCAACGGATGCAAAAGGAGAATTTACAGTAGAAGCAAAGGCAGGACAATATGTTATTGTGATTGAGCCATTGGGATACGATGTAATAGAAAAACAAGTTAATTTAGAGTCTGCATTAGATCTAGGTACTTTTACTGTAAAAACAACGCAAACTGTATCATTGGGAGCAGCAGTTGTAACAGCGGAAAAACCAATTTATAAGGTAGAATTGGACAAGAAAGTATATGATATGGCGAATGATCCAATGTCGCAAGGTCAAACATTGTCTGATGCTTTAGCAAATGTACCATCGGTTTCTGTAGATGCACAAGGAAACGTTTCATTAAGAGGGAATGATAATGTAAAGTTTTTGATTGATGGAAAACCTTCGGGAATGTTAGGTGTTTCTGATGTAGCAGAAGCTTTAAAAAATATTCCGGCCGAAAATGTTGAGCGTATCGAATTGGTGACAAATCCTTCTGCACGTTACGAGGCTTCTGGTTCTGCAGGGATTATCAATATTGTTTTAAAGAAAGGTTCTAATACAGGTTTTAATGGTTCTGTAACGTTAAATGGAGGAATTCCTAAAATGGTTGGAGGAAACGTAAACTTGAACTACAAAACAAAAAAATATAACATCTATACTACTTTAGGTACACGTTATATGGATAGAGAAGGAGAAGGGAATGCTTTGACAACAAACTATCCGAATGGAATTATTTCTGATTATAGAAAAACAGATACGAACAACAATAGAATTCGTAGAAACTATAATGCACGTTTAGGAGGTGAATATTATTTAGATGATAAAAATACATTAGGAGCTTCTGCAGGATATCGTTACAATAATGGAAATAATATTAATGATGTTAGATACTATTATTATGATGCATTATGGAATCAAACAGATAAAACTGCTCGTATCGAAAATGAAAAAGAGTTAGAAAAAAGTTTTGATGCGGATTTTAACTACAAACACGCTTTTGATACAAAAGGACATGAGTTTACTTTTACAGGACGTTACTCGTACCAAAAAGAAGACGAAAATGGAATTATTCGTAATTTAAATGCAAGTGATGTATTGACAGGAAATGAAAGAACATATAGTTTAGAAACTCAAAATTCTGCAGTTTTTACAGCAGATTATGTTCGTCCAATTGGAGAAAAAGGGAAATTTGAACTAGGTGCACGTGTTGATTTAAGCGATACAAAAACAAATAGTGGAAATAATACAATTAATACGTACGGAACAGAAACTCCAAATAAAGCTTTCTTGGCTGATATTGACAATCAACAAAATGTTTACGCTGGATATGTGCAATATGGAAATGCAATTGGAGAAAAATTCCAATACTTTGCAGGTTTACGTGTAGAAAGTTCTGATATGGAAATTGCAAATCATTCAGAAGGAAATACAATCTCAAAAAAATATACAGATTTATTCCCAACATTAACATTGAATTATAAATTGACAGATAAAAATGAGATGCAATTAAGCTATTCTCGTCGTGTTCGTCGTCCAATGGGATTCATGTTGATGCCATATTTTTCTAGTGTAAATGCATTAGATGTTCGTCGTGGTAATCCAGATCTTAATCCAACATATACTAATTCATTTGAATTATCGTATATCGCAACAGTTGGTAAATTGATGGTGACACCAAGTTTATTCTACCAAAGAACAACTGATGTGATTAATGATTTCCAAACATATAATTATATAGAGTCAGGAAATCCTTTAAAACCATATAATCAAGCATTCGAAACAATGCCAGTTAATGCAGGAAATGAAGATCGTTATGGTTTAGATTTAACTGCTACTTATCGTCCTTTCAAATGGTGGAATTTAATGTTTAATGTCAACTTATTTGGATACAATAGAACAGGTTCTTACTCAGCAACAATTTCAGATTATTTAAATCCAGATACAGGAGTTACAGAGTCGAAAGAATTTACACAAAGTTTCAAAGGAGATGGATTTAGTTCTCGTGGACGTTTATCATCAAACTTTATTTTACCAGCTGATTTAAAATTACAAATCGCAGGTAATTATATGGGAGGAATGAAAACTGCTCAACAAAAAACAGAAGATAACTTATCAATGGATTTATCTTTATCAAAAGATTTATTGAAAAAGAGAGCTTCATTAACATTAAATATTCGTGATGTATTCAATTCTCGTAAAAGAGAGCAAACAACTTTCTACGAAGAATCAGAAAACTATCAAAGTATGCGTTGGATGAAACGCTCTATTAACCTTTCATTTACGTATCGTTTCAAAAATACAAACGAGAAAGAGCAACGTGGTAAACAACAACGTTCAAATGGAGAAGAAATGGGAGGTGGAGAAGAAATGCAAATGCAATCAGCTTCTTAGTAGTTTGAAAATAATCGATAAAAAAAGGATCGCAATTGCGATCCTTTTTTGTTTTATTAATTGTTCGAAAAATGATTATTTGTTTTTTAACAAATCACGAATTTCAGCCAATAATTCTTCTTGTGTTGGTCCTGCAGGTACTGGTTCTTCAGCAGGAGCTTCTTTTTTCAATTTGTTAATTCCTTTAATCATTACGAATAAAGCAAATGCAACAACTATAAAAGAAATAGCAGCAGCTAAAAAGCTACCATATTTAATTGCAGTCCCTGGTATTACTAATGCAGCTAAATTTTCAGCGTTAATAGCTTTCAAGGCTGGATTTAAAATGGCTGGCGTAATGATATCTTCAACTAAAGAAGTAACAATTTTACCAAAGGCACCACCGATAACTACACCGACAGCTAAATCTACTACGTTACCTTTTACTGCAAACTCTTTAAATTCTTTAAAAAATCCCATAAGTTTAAAATTTATTTCTAAGTTTATAATAATTCTAAGGTTGATTGGTATCTAATCTATTTTTAGAAGAGATAAATAAGTATAAACCGATTAACATAAAAGGAATACTTAAGATTTGACCATTGTTTAATCCTATATTCAACATTTGAGCAACAGCTTCTTCACCTTGATTTTCTTTATAGAACTCAACAACAAATCGTATTAAAAATAATAAAAATAAGAATACGCCTAACAAGGCTCCTAAATATTTTCTCTTGTCTGTTTTGTTGTACATATAAAGCATGATAATTCCTAAGATAACATACCCTATTGCTTCATAAATTTGAGCTGGATGACGAGGGATTACTTCTCCATATCCCAAACTTTGTTGATGAAATTTTACTGCCCAAGGTAATTCTGATGCCTTTCCTACAATTTCTGAGTTGTAAAAGTTTCCAATTCGAACCGCAGCTCCACCAAAAGGAACAACAACAGCAATACGGTCTAATAACCATAATACATTGCGATGCAAATATTTTCTACTAAATAAATAGGAAGTTAAAATTACACCCAATGCTGCTCCGTGACTTGCAAGTCCACTAAATCCTACAAATTCGTAATCTTGTAATAGACCAAAGAAAGCACTTTGTCCTGGTGAATGTTGTACAGGTAAGAAAACTTCGATTGGTCGTTCGATAAACGCTGCTGGATCATAAAAAATATATTCTCCAAGTCTTGCACCTACAATTGCTCCAATAAATGTGTAAAGGAATAAAGGATCAAGTAATTCTTTTTTCTGATTTTCTTTCTTGAAAATGTTCGACATCAAATACCAACCTACGACAAAGGCAACTATCCAACATAAACTGTAAATATGTACTTTGAATCCTGCTATTTCAAATAAATAAGGTTTTGGATCCCAATCGATAAACGAAATTAAGTTAATCATTAATTTTTCTTTTTAGGTACAGGGTCGTATCCATGTCCTCCCCAAGGATGACAGCGACCAATTCTTTTTGTTCCGAGCCACAAACCTTTCAGTAAACCATGTTCTTTTAACGCCTCTATCATGTAAGAAGAGCAAGTTGGTTGAAATCTACAATTACTTCCCATCCAAGGAGAAATTGCTAATTGATAAAATCTTACCAACAGAATAAATGGTGTAACCAAAATTTTGTTCATCTTGCAAAGTTAATCAATAACCGAAATAAAAAAGAATCAATCTAAAAAGTTTATGCTTTTGCAGATTGATTCTCTATACGATACGTGCTTAACGCAGATTATTTTTTAGTATAACTCGCTGGATCTAATGCTTTGTAAGACCAGTTTTGTAAAAATTCTAACACAACTTTCGGATCGTGTCCTTTCACTTCTTTGCTTTCAAGATAAGCTGAGTTTTGTGTGTGAATTAAATTTCCTTTCTCATCTAAAATTACAAAAACAGGAAATCCAAAACGCTCTGGGTGTTTCAATGCAGCTAACGTTTCTTCGTTTTTATTTTTTGGAGAATAATTTACATGAACCACTTCATAATTATTCGCGATATAATCTTTTACTTCTTGATTTTCTTTCGTCAATTTATCAAACATAATACACCAAGCGCACCAATTTCCACCAATTTGCAATAAAACGTGTTTCTTTTCAGCAGAAGCTTTTTGCACCGCATTCGCAATATCTACTTTCGGATTTGCTTCTTCGCTATAAATTTTTGGTTTTTCTGTTTGTTGACCAAATGCAAAACTTAATGACAAAATCATTAAGCTAAAAAACATAGTTAATTTTTTCATTTCAAATTCTAAATATTAAGTCGAATTTACAATAAAAAATTATGCCGAAAACGTTTTTCTACGAATTAATAATCGTGTAATATAAATTTAGTTTTTCTTGAACCGAATTTATTTCATTATTTTTTTCGTTTTGATTAAATTGATTAATCATATTGATAGAGAATTTTGATTCAAATTCTAAACGATCCAATTCAATTTCATAAAAATTAATTTGATGATGAATTTGCGTGAAATAATAATTCACCAATTCAACATACATCAATCTAAGTTCTTGATTAACTCTGATAAATTCGACAAATTCTTGCAATTCGACCAAAAACTCAATCATTTGTTTATTGATTTCTGATTGTTTATCTTTTAGTTCAATCTTTTTCAAATAATCAGTTGATAAAGCAATTTTATCACCCAAAAGTTGGTGCTTTCTTGTTAAAATTAAAGCACATTCTAACGCTTTCTTCATCATTTTAATTTTTATTCTAACACAAAGAAAATAAATCTAAATGCCAAAATATGTCGTCCAAAAAATCATTCATTTTGACAAAACATTCCCTAACTTTGAAATCTAAACAAGATTTTATGAATGCGCCTTTAGCTGAAAGAATGCGTCCAAAAACGCTTGAAGAATACATTAATCAAAAGCATTTGGTGGGCGAAAACGGACCAATAAAAATGATGTTGCAACATGATATGATTGCTTCGATGATTTTTTGGGGACCGCCAGGAACAGGAAAAACGACACTTGCACAATTAATTTCCGAATTGACTGATCGACCATTTTATACGTTGAGCGCCATAAATTCTGGTGTGAAAGAAGTGCGTGAAGTAATTGAAAAAGCAAAGAATCAAAATTTGTTTTCGGGAACGAAAAATCCGATTTTATTTATAGATGAAATTCATCGTTTCAATAAATCACAGCAAGACAGTTTGTTGGGAGCGGTAGAAACTGGTTTGGTGACTTTGATTGGAGCAACAACCGAAAATCCAAGTTTCGAAGTTGTTCCAGCTTTGCTTTCGCGTGCGCAAGTTTATGTGTTGAAACATCTCGAAAAAGAAGATTTAGTTGATTTAATCGAACGAGCTATAGAAAAAGATAAGGTTTTATCTAAATTAAATATTGAATTAGTTGAAACAAATGCATTATTAAGATATTCGGGTGGTGATGCAAGAAAACTGTTGAATGGTTTGGAGTTGGTGATTAATAGTTTTTCTCCAACAGATAAAATCATCATCAACGATGAAATTGTACATGAACGTATTCAGCAAAATTTAGCGCGTTATGATAAAACGGGTGAACAGCATTACGATATTATTTCCGCTTTTATCAAATCGATTCGTGGTTCAGATCCGAATGGAGCGGTTTATTGGTTGGCTCGAATGATTGAAGGTGGTGAAGATTTGAAATTTATTGCGCGACGAATGTTGATTTCGGCTTCTGAAGATGTGGGAAATGCAAATCCAACTGCAATGATTTTGGCGAATAATACATTTCAAGCTGTTTCGGTGATTGGTTATCCAGAATCTCGTATTTTATTGAGCCAATGTGCGGTTTATTTGGCGAATTCTCCAAAAAGTAATGCGACTTATTTAGCGATTGGTAAAGCGCAACAAATCGTTAAACAAACGGGCGATTTACCTGTTCCGTTGCATTTACGAAACGCACCAACTAAGTTGATGAAAGATTTGGATTATGGAAAAGAATATAAATATTCGCACGATTTTCCAGGAAATTTTGCTGAGCAAGAATTTTTACCAAATGAAATTTCGGGGACGACTTTTTATGAGCCAGGAAATAATAAGCGAGAGCAAGTGGATAAACAATCGCTCAATCAAAAGTGGAAGGGAAAGTATGGGTACTAAAATTAAAAATCCCAGTTAATCATTTGTTAACTGAGATTTTAAGGTTTGGTTGATTTTTTTGGTTTAGATTGGTTTATATGATAATAGGTTGGTAATTGTATATATACAAGGTTTGTGCCAAAACTTAATAAAAAGTAAAAAATTGATTAAAAAAAAGAAAAAATTAAACTTTTTCGATCTAAAAAAGAGATTTATATTTATAAAATAAAGAAAATGAAACAAATACAAATTATAAACGGACCTAATTTAAATTTACTTGGCGTTCGCGAACCAGAAATTTATGGAACACAAACTTTCGAAGATTTTTTTGAACATGAATTGAGAAAGCAATTTCCAGAAGTTTCGTTGCATTATTTTCAATCAAATCACGAAGGAGATATTATTGATAAGTTGCACGAAATAGGTTTTAAATATGACGGAATTATCTTAAATGCTGGTGCGTATACGCATTATTCGTATGCGATTGCAGATGCGATAAAAGCGATTACGACTAAAGTGATAGAAGTTCATATTTCGGATATTTATGCACGCGAAGATTTTAGAAAAAATAGTGTAACAGGTGAAAGTTGTTTAAAAATTATTTCAGGAAAAGGTTTACCAGGTTATGTTGAAGCTGTGAATGATTTTGTGAAATAATTAATAGTCATTATCTTAACAAGATTAAAATCTATTACCTATGAAGAAAATTATTTTAGGATTAATCTTTGGATTAACCATTGTTAGCTGTAATTCGAAAGCTGATAAACATAATGCAGAACAAAAAGCTCAAGCAATGACGGCTTGTGAACAAGCGGCAATAACACTAGGGATATCTGCGGCTAAAAAAGAACTGATTACAAAATATTGTGACTGTTCGACAGATAAAATGATGGATGAATTTACGTATACAGAAATGATGCAAATGAATAATCCAACACCTGAATTACAAGAACGATTAATGAAATTAATAGAACCTTGTATCAATGATTTGAAAACAAAATCTGCTGAATTAGGAGAGTAATAAACAAAAAAGTCGGAACATAGTTCCGACTTTTTTAATATTCTTTTTTGTATTGTTCTTTCTTAAACTCGTCTACAAGATGTTCGTTCAAACTATCAATGTAGCCTAAGATTTCTAATTTACCAATTTTACTCGAAGCCGAACTTGTAAATATTTTTGGTAATTCTTCCCAAGTTTTTAATAACTCGTTTTTGTAATGATTCAAGTTTTTTTGCATTTGTGTACTCGTTAGTTTATCTAATTTTGTAAATACAATCGCAAACGGAATTTGTTTGTTTCCTAACCATTCCATAAACTGTAAATCTATTTTTTGAGGCGTGTGTCGAGAATCAATCAATAAAAAAACATTTACTAAGTTTTTACGAAACTCAATGTAATCATAAATCATTTTATTGAAACCACCACGGACACCTTTTGGTGCTTTAGCAAAACCATAACCTGGTAAATCGGCTAAATACCAAGTATCATCCATTTCGAATGTATTAATCAATTGAGTTTTACCTGGTGTTGCAGAAGTTTTAGCTAATGCTTTTTTATCTGCTAACATATTGATTAATGACGATTTTCCAACATTAGAACGCCCAATAAATGCGTATTCTGGTTTGAAAGGATCTGGACAATCTGTATATTTTTGCGAACTTTTTACGAATTCAGCTTTTTTAATCATAATTATGCTTTAGTGGCTGGATCTAATTGTTTTTCGATTAGCCATTTGTATAAAATTTCGTTGAATAATTCAGGGTGTTCCATCATTGGAGCGTGCCCGCATTTATCAATCCAAAATAAAGAAGCGTCTGGTAATTCTTCTTCAAATTCTATTGCAACTTCTGGTGGAGTTACATTATCTTGTTTTCCCCAAATCAAACAAACAGGCATTTTGATGTCTTTTAAATCATCTTTCATGTTAGATTTGATTGCGTCTCTTGCGATATATAAAGTTTTGATAGCTTTATTTCTGTCATTTACAGTGTCAAAAACATCATCTACAATTTCTTTTGTCGCGATAGCAGGATCGTAAAAAACTTCGCGCGTTTTACGTTCTACATATTCGTAATTACCACGTTTTGGGTAAGTTTCTCCAAAAGATTTTTCGTACAAACCAGAACTTCCTGTTAAACAAAGTGCTTTTACATATTCCGGATGTCTGTGACAAACCATCAAACCAATATGTCCTCCTAAAGAATTTCCAACTAAAATAGCTGGTTCTTTAACGACTTCTTCAATAAAATTTGCAACATGTTTTGCAATATTTTTGATATTAGTATTGATGACAGATAAAGAATATAATGGCAATTCTGGTGCGAAAACCTTATATCCTCTTTGTGCATAATAATTTGTAAGTGAGCTGAAATTGCTAAGTTCACCCATTAATCCATGAAGCAAAACAATTGGTTGTCCCTCTCCTTCTTCTATGTAAGAGAACTTATCTTTTTTCTTTAAGCTAAAAAACATTTACTCGATATTAAGTCGACAAATTTAATTAATTATATTTTTTATTTCGTGGTTTATATGAAAAACTTTAACAATCCATATTAATCACTTATCAAAACAAGGTCTATATAAACATTATTTCTCATTTTATACATGGGGTTTGCGTTAGAAAAAACATAACTATCTGATACTAAATTTTAAATTGTTGATAACTATTTCAATAAAAGTGGTAAAAAATGGTAATTTGTGGTAATATTTTCTTTATTTTTGGAAAAAATCTATCATGAATTCATTAATTGGAACATATGAGTGTAAGGTAGATACAAAGGGTAGGCTCCCAATACCAGCGGGTTTGAAGAAACAACTTGCTGAATGTTTGGAAGATGGCTTTGTGTTGAAAAGATCTGTGTTTCAAAATTGTTTAGAACTGCATCCAATGAAAGAATGGGAAAAAGTGATGAATGATTTGAATAAATTGAATCGATTTGTGAAGAAAAACAATGATTTTATTAGAATTTTTACGGCTGGATTAAAAATTGTCGAAGTTGATGCAAATGGAAGGCTACAGATTTCAAAAGATTTAGTGAAATTTGCAGAAATTAATAAAGAAGTCGTTCTGAATTCTTCTGTAAATATGATCGAGATTTGGGATAAAGACAAATATGAAGAGTCGATTAATGTAGATGATTTAGATTTTGCTTCTTTGGCAGAAGATGTAATGGGAAATTTAGGAGAAGATGAGTGAATATCATAATCCAGTATTATTAAAAGATAGTGTTGATGCGTTAATTATTAACGAATCAGGTATATATGTAGATTGTACGTTCGGGGGTGGAGGTCACTCACGTGAAATATTAAGTCGTTTGGATCAAAATGGAAAATTATTTTCATTTGATCAAGATGTAGATGCTGTTCGTAATAAAATTGATGATAATCGATTTGAGTTAGTTGAGCAAAATTTTAGATTCTTGAAAAATAATTTAAGATTTCGTGGAATAAAGCAAGTTGATGGTGTTTTGGGTGATTTGGGAGTTTCTTCTCATCAGTTTGATACGCCAGAACGTGGTTTTTCAACTCGCTTTGATGGAGAATTGGATATGCGAATGAATCAGAATGCAAAATTATCTGCCAAAACAATTATTAACGAATACGAAGAAGAAGATCTTGCGCGTGTTTTTTATGATTTTGGAGAATTGCAAGGTTCGTATCGTTTAGCGAGAGAAGTTGTGAAAGCAAGAGCGGATAAACAAATCAATACAATTGATGAATTGAAGCAGATTTTTTCATTCATTCCAAAAATGAAAGAAAATAAATTTTTCGCTCAAATGTTTCAGGCATTACGCATCGAAGCAAATGATGAAATGGCTGCATTGAAAGAGATGTTGACGCAATGTGGAGAAGTGATAAAACCGGGTGGTCGCTTGGTGATTATTTCGTATCATTCGTTAGAAGATCGCTTAACAAAACGCTACATGAAAAACGGAATGTTTGAAGGAGAGCCTGAACGTGATGTTTTTGGAAATTGGTCGGCGCCTTTCAAACCTTTACAATCAAAGGTGATTGTGCCAACGCAAGAAGAAATTAATGAAAATCCAAGAGCGCGTAGTGCGAAAATGCGTATTGCGGTTCGTAATGAGGATTAATAAATAGGAATGGCAAAAAAGAAAAAAATATTACCAGAGAAAAAAACTTTTACAGGTTTGTTGAGAGGTGAGTTTTTAATCAAAACTGGCTCAGAACAAAACTGGAAGTTTATGTTGTATCTGGTAGGTTTGGCTTTTTTGAGTATTTCGAGTTCGCATTTAGTTGATCGAAAAGTGGTTCGAATCGCTGAGTTGCAAGATAAAGTAGAAGATTTAAAATCTCAATATACAGATAAGCATCGCGATTTGATGCGTATGCAATTAGAAACGGAAATTTTGGAGCGTACGGCAGTGTATGGTTTGAAAATTCCAGATAAACAACCTTATTATATAGTAGACAAAGTTTATGACGAAGTCAGCGAAAAATAAAAACAATATTGTCATCAAAGGATGGGTATTTGCCGGCGCGCTTGCGATTTGGGCCATCTTTATTATTGTTTTTATGTTTCGAATTAATATTGTAGAAGGGGTTGAATTAGAGCGTTTTGCTGAAAAGAATAACTTTAGATTAGATACCGTTACGGCGGAACGTGGTAATTTATATGCTTCTAATGGCGCATTAATGGCTACAACTGTTACAAAACACAATGTTTATGTGGATTTGACGGTGATCAAAGATGAATTATTCAAAACAGAAATGCACAATCTTGCCGATTCTTTAGGTAAGATGTTTACAAAATCTCCCTCTTATTTTTACGACAAATTTTCTACAGAACGTAAAAAGAAAAATCGTTACATGATGTTGGTGAAAGATTTGGATTATGAGCAATATCAGCGCATCAAAAAATTTCCAATCTTCAACAAAGGTCAAAACAAAGGTGGGTTTATTCATGAAACTGAATCAAAACGAGAATTAATTGTTCAAGATATTGGTGTTCGTACAATTGGTTACGATGATCAACGTGGAAAAGTTGGATTAGAAGGAGCTTATTCTGACTTATTAAGCGGTATTGAAGGTCGTCGTTGGGAGCAATTTATGGGACGTGGAAAATGGAAACCAATGAAAAGTTGGGAGCAAGAGCCTCAAGCAGGTTCATCTGTTTACACAACAATAGATGCCGATTTACAAATGGTTGCTTATGATGCTTTGTACAAACAACTTTCTGAATTTGAAGCGCAACACGGAAGTGTTGTTGTGATGGAAGTTCAGACAGGGAAAGTTCGTGCAATTGTGAATTTATCTCGCAAAAAAGATGGAACATATATCGACGATTATAACTATGCGGTTGGTGAAGCTGCAGAGCCAGGATCTACTTTCAAAACGGTTTCGTTGCTAGCTGCAATGGATGATGGTTTTATCAATAAAAATTCGACAGTAGAAACGGGAGGTGGAAGTTATAAATTCTATGGTCGTACGATTACAGATACACACGGTTATGGAACATTGACTGTAGATGGCGTGATGAAAAAATCGTCTAACATTGGTACAGCAAAAATTATTAATAAATACTACGGAGAAAATCCAAAAGCTTTCTTCAAAAAAATGGATAAATGGCATATGACTTCGCCTCTTGGAGTAGATATTCTTGGAGAAGGAAGTCCAATTATGCACCGTCCAGATAGTAAATCTTGGAGTAATATTACGTTACCTGTAATGGGTTATGGATATGGTTTACAGTTAACTCCAATTCAAATTGTGACTTTTTACAACGCAGTGGCAAATAATGGTAAAATGTTGAAACCATTATTTATGGATAAAATCACGCGTAAAGGTGAACCTGATAAAGTTTTTGAACCTGTCGTTTTAGTAGATCAACTAACGTCTTTGGAAAATGTAAAACAGATGCAAGAAATGCTTCGTGGAGCAGTAGAACAAGGAACGGGACGTATTATTAGTAATAGTAATTACGATATTGCTGGTAAAACTGGTACTGCTCGTGTTGATTATTGGAAGCGAGATGGTAAAGGAATGCAATATCGTGCTTCATTCGCAGGGTATTTTCCAGCAGAAAAACCAAAGTATTCTTGTATCGTAGTTGTGCACAAACCAAATACAGCCAAAGGGTTTTATGGAGGTAGTGTAACTGCTCCGGTTTTTAAGAAAATTGCCGATTGGGTATATTCAAAAACTCCCATACCTTTGCCACGTGATTTAGTAAAAAAGAACGCGGTGAAAGAGTTTAAAAAAGGAGATGATATTAATGTTAGTAATTCTAAAAATATAGTGCCAAATGTGACTGGTCATACAGGATCTAAAGCAATTCCGGTATTAGAAAATTTAGGATTAGATGTGCAATATTCAGGGTTTGGAAAAGTAACAAATCAATCCATTCCTGCGGGAACAAGATTTAAGAAGGGTGAGACAATTTATTTAATGTTGGAAGGATGAGAAATTTAGTTGATTTATTATATAAAGTTTCCATCTCAGAAACGATTGGTTCAACAAAAGTTGAAGTCAATAATATTCAATTTGATTCAAGAAAAGTATCAAAAAATGATGTTTTTGTCGCTGTAAATGGAGTTACAGTTGACGGTCATCAGTATATAGAAAAAGCGATTGGTTTAGGTACTAAAGCAATTGTTTGCGAAGTTTTGCCAGAAAATTTAGTTGAAGGAGTAACGTATGTGAAAGTTGAAAATTCAACGATTGCATTAGGAATTTTAGCTTCTAATTTTTATGAAAATCCAACAAAAGATTTAAAACTTGTTGGAGTTACAGGTACGAATGGAAAAACAACAACGACAACTTTGTTGTACGAATTGTTTACAAAATTAGGTTATGCTTGTGCATTAATTTCGACGATTAAAATTGTAATTGATGGTGAAGTGATTCCGTCTACGCATACAACGCCAGATATTTTGACATTGAACAAAATGTTTCGCGAAGCGGTAGATAGAGGATGCGAATTTGCTTTTATGGAAGTTTCTTCGCACGGAATTCATCAAAATAGAATTGCTGGTTTGCATTTCGAAGTAGCTGGATTTACGAATATCACACACGATCATTTAGATTATCACAAAACGTTTGCAAATTATCTTGAAGCAAAAAAGAAATTCTTCGACGATTTGCCAAAAACGTCTACGGCAATTTCGAATGCAGATGATAAAAACGGAAAAGTAATGCTTCAGAATACAGTTGCTACGAAAAAATTGTATGCGCTAAAAACTGATGCAGAATTTAAAGGAAAAATTATTGAACACCAATTTGATGGAATGCAATTAGAATTCAATGGAAAAGAATTCTGGACATCATTAATTGGTCAATTCAATGCATATAATTTATTATTAGTTTTTGGTGTAGCGTCAATTTTAGGACAAGATGAGTTAGAAGTTCTAAAAGCATTGAGCACACTAGGAAATGTTGATGGTCGTTTTCAAACATTCAAAACGGAGTCAGGAATTATCGTAATCGTGGATTATGCACATACACCTGATGCGTTAGAAAATGTTTTGGATACAATAGAAGGAATTCGTACCAAAAACGAAAAACTAATAACAGTTGTAGGTTGTGGTGGAGATCGAGATAAAACAAAACGTCCTGAAATGGCCGATATCGCGAGCGAAAAATCTAATCTTGCCATTTTTACATCAGATAATCCAAGAACCGAAGATGCAGAAGAAATTCTTCGTGAGATGGAAGTTGGTGTAAAAGCGCAATTTTATAATCGCACCTTGAAGATTACTGATCGAAAAGAAGCTATAAAAACAGCACTTAAAATGGCCGAACCAAAAGATATTATTTTGATTGCGGGAAAAGGTCACGAGACGTATCAAGAAATTAACGGAGTAAGAACACATTTTTCTGATGTAGAAGTTGCATCAGAATTGAGTAAAATATTGAACAAATAAAGAATGTTATACTATTTATTTGATTATTTAGAAGGTATCCATTTTCCAGGAGCGCGTATGTTTCAATACACGTCTTTCCGCGCGGGAATGGCAATTTTATTGGCAATGTTCATCAGTTTGTTTTACGGAAAACGAATCATCAGTTATTTACGTAAAGAACAAATGGGAGAAATTGTTCGTGATTTAGGTTTAAAAGGACAAATCGAAAAAGCAGGAACGCCAACAATGGGTGGTTTAATCATCATTTTGGCAACGTTAATTCCTACTTTACTTTTTGCGAGATTAGATAATATTTACATTATCATTTTGTTGGTTTCAACAATTTGGTTGGGTGTGATTGGTTTTTTAGACGATTACATCAAAGTTTTTAGAAAAAACAAAGAAGGTTTACAAGGTAAATTTAAAATTTTAGGACAAGTTGGTCTTGGAGTTGTAGTTGGATTAATGCTTTATTTCAGTCCAACAGTTACCGTAAAACATCAAGAAAATAGAGTAAAAACGCCTGTAGGAACAGAACAAACAGAATACAGCCGACAAATAAAATTTGGTCCAGAAGAAAAAACGTTGGAAACAACAATGCCTTTCGTGAAAGGAAATGAATTTAACTATTCTGATATTTTATTTTGGATGGATGCGCAAGATCGACCAACATGGGCGGTTGCAGCGATTTTTATTTTTGCAGTAATTTTTATCATTACAGCAGTTTCGAATGGAGCAAATTTAACAGATGGAATCGACGGTTTAGCAGCAGGTAGTTCGGCTGTGATTATGGCAGCAATCTCGATGTTTGTTTTCGTTTCCGGAAATTTAATGTTCGCCGATTATTTGAACATTATGTTTATTCCGCGTTCAGAAGAAGTCTTGATTTTCTGTGGAGCTTTCCTTGGAGGTTTGATAGGATTTATTTGGTATAATACCTATCCAGCTCAAGTGTTCATGGGTGATGTAGGGGCGTTATCTTTAGGTGCAATGCTGGGTACGATTGCTGTGATGGTGCGTCAGGAAATCGTGTTTGCGATTATGGCAGGTGTATTCCTGGTGGAAGCAATTTCAGTCTTCCTGCAAATCGGTTCATTAAGAATGCGTAATAAACGGGTATTCCTGATGGCACCTTTGCATCACCATTATGAAAAGAAAGGTTGGCGTGAAACTCAAGTCGTCATTCGTTTCTGGATTATTACNNTTATCGTTCGTAAAGAATTATTACTACCAATTTTATGCGGAATATTTTTCGCAGAAAGTTTATCAGTAATGTTACAAGTGTCTTATTTCAAGTACACGAAAAAGAAATTTGGTGAAGGTCGTAGAATCTTTTTGATGTCTCCTCTACATCACCATTTTCAGAAGTTAGGTTATCACGAAAGTAAAATCGTGGTGCGTGCAATTATCATCGGAATCATTTTAGCGGTAATTAGTATTATTACCTTAAAGATTAGATAAAAAATGAAAAGATTAGTCGTTTTAGGAGGAGGAGAAAGTGGCGTAGGAACAGCTATTCTTGCGAAGAAAGAAAACTTTGATGTTTTTCTTTCGGACATGGGACAAATAAAAGAGAAGTATAAACAACTTTTGGAGGAGCGCGGAATTGCTTATGAAGAAGGTCAGCACACAGAAGAATTAATTCTGAATGCCGATGAAGTAATGAAAAGTCCAGGTATTCCAAAAAAAGCAGCGCTAATTCAGAAATTAGAAGAAAAAGGAATTTCAATTATTTCTGAAATTGAATTTGCGTCTCGTTATACAGATGCAAAAATTATTGCGATTACAGGATCTAATGGAAAAACAACAACAACAAGTTTGATGTTCCATATCCTAAAGCAAGCTGGATTAAATGTAGGATTAGGTGGTAACATCGGAAAAAGTTTTGCAAAATCTGTAGCAGAAGACAATTTCGATTATTATGTATTAGAAGTAAGTAGTTTTCAGTTAGATGATATCAAAACAGATTTCAAACCGTATGTTGCAATTTTGCTGAACATTACACCAGATCATTTAGACCAATACAATTATCAGTTTGATTTGTATGCAAAGGCTAAATTCAGAATTACTGAAAACCAAGATGAAAACGATTATTTTATCTACAATTTGGATGATCCAAAAACAATGGAGATGATTGATCAGATTGATATTCGAGCTCATCGTAAACCGTTCACAATGATGGATGCAACAAATGAAGCATACGCAAACAATGAATTGTTCCGTGTGAACGATTCGAATGGTGATTTTACAATGTTAGTGAATGATTTAGGATTAATTGGAAAACACAATGTTTCTAACTCATTGGCTGCGGCTGTAGCCGCAAAAATTATTGATATTAATAATGAGGAGCTTAAAAAGAGTTTATCAGATTTCAAATCTGTTGAACATCGTTTAGAGCCTGTTTTGACAATTGGAGGAATTGATTTTATCAACGATTCTAAAGCAACAAATGTGAATGCAACATATTTTGCTTTGGAAAGTATGACAAAGCCAGTTGTTTGGATTGTTGGAGGAACTGATAAAGGAAACGATTACAACGAAGTTTTACCTTTCGTGAAAAAGAAAGTGAAAGCAATTGTTTGTTTGGGTGTTGATAACGCAAAAATTGTTGATTTTTTCAGTCCATATATCGATACAATTGTTGAGACAAATACAATGAAAGATTGTGTAGAGCAATCATATAAATTAGCAACAAAAGGAGAAACGGTTCTTTTGTCACCAGCTTGTGCAAGTTTCGATTTGTTCAATGGATACGAAGATCGTGGAGATCAATTTAAAGAAAACGTACGCAAATTATAATAATACAACCAACCAATGTCTAACATCGTACAAAAATATTTTAAAGGCGATAAACCGCTTTGGGCTTTCATTTTATTGTTAGCACTATTTTCGTTTTTACCTGTTTATTCAGCAAGTTCTAACTTGGTGTATACGGTAGGATCGGGTACTATTTTTGGGCATTTAGGTAAACACGCTGTGATTTTATTAATCGGTTTATTTATCATTTATGGATTACAACGTATTGATTATCGTTGGTTTGGTTTGTTTGCTTTAACAGCTGTTGTTATACTTTCTGGAGTTTTGGCAATAACACTTGTACAAGGACAGAATATTGGAGGTGCAAATGCTGCACGTTGGTTAACGATTCCAGGAACTGGAATTGGTATTCAGCCTTCGATGATTGCTTCGCAAGCGTTGTTGATTTATATAGCTCGTTATTTAACAAAAAATAGAGACAAAGAATATACGTGGAAAAATACAGCAGTTCCATTATTCTTACCAATTATTGTAATTGTAGGATTAATCTTTCCTTCTAATGGTTCAACAGCGTTGATGTTAGCTGGAATGTGCGGAATATTATTGATTATTGGTGGATTTCCATTCAAATATTTATTTACAATTGCCGGGGTAGGTTTAATACTCGGTGGCGGATTTGTGTGGATGGCTTTATCTCGACCAGATTTAGTAACAAATTCTCGTGTGCACACATGGATGTCACGTATCGAGAAATTTAATGATGATTCTGGATTAGAAAGTTATCAAGTTTTACACGCAAAAGCTGCAATTGCAAGAGGGTTGAATGAAATGGCTGGACCAGGAAAAAGTGTTTTCAAACAAACTTTACCTCAGTCATCATCCGATTTTATCTTCGCGATTATTGTAGAAGAATATGGTGCAATTGGTGCAATTCTATTAATTGGAATTTTCCTTCTGATTTTAATACGGATTTGTATCATCGCATCGAAAATTCATACCGTTTTTGGTACGCTACTTGTATTTGCAGTGGGCTTACCAATTATTATACAAGCAATGGTAAACATGGCTGTAGCGGTTAATTTAATTCCAGTAACAGGGCAACCATTGCCAATGATTAGTTACGGAGGAACATCCATTTGGATGACATGTATTTCGTTCGGAATAATTTTGAGTGTAAGTACTCAGATTAAATCGCAAGAAGAATTAGAACAAGATAGAAAAGTATTAAGTGAAGAATACATCGAAGACATCGCCTAAAGTTTTAATAAGCGGCGGAGGAACAGGTGGACATATTTATCCAGCCATTGCAATTGCAGACGAAATTAAAAGACGTTTGCCAGATGCACAAATTTTGTTCGTTGGAGCAGAAGGAAGAATGGAAATGGAAAAAGTGCCAAAAGTTGGATATGACATAAAAGGTTTACCAATTTCTGGATTTGATAGAAGTAACATGACAGCGAATTTAAAGTTCCCTTTCAAATTGATAAAAAGCTTAAGTCTTGCAAAAAAAATCTACAAAGATTTTCAGCCAGATTTAGCTGTTGGTACAGGAGGTTATGCAAGTGGGCCAATGTTGTGGGTAGCGGGAAGTAAAAATGTTCCGATTTTATTACAAGAACAAAATTCGTTTCCAGGAGTTACCAACAAAATTTTGAAAAATAAAGCGAGTGCAATTTGTACAGCTTACGAAGGAATTTCACAGTTTCCACAAGAAAAAGTGCATTACACAGGAAATCCTATTCGTGCTGAGATTTTTCAAAATTTACCGTCAAAGGCAGAAGCAATTTCAGCTTTTGGATTAGATCCAGAAAAACCAACAATTTTATCTGTTGGTGGTTCTCAAGGATCAAGAGCAATGAACAATGCTTGGTTAGAAAACTTTGACGAATTTGTTGCAAGTGGCGTTCAATTGATTTGGCAAACAGGAAAGTTAGATTATCAAAAAATCAAAAACTTGGTTGGTGATAAGTATCCAACGATTCATGTAACCGAATTTATTTATAACATGAAAGATGCGTATGCAGCTTCGGATATGATTGTTTCTCGTGCAGGAGCAATGGCGATTTCGGAATTGTGTATTGTTGGAAAAGCAACTATTTTGCTTCCATTGCCAACAGCGGCAGAAGATCATCAAACCAAAAATGCACAAGCATTGGTTGAGAAGGATGCAGCGATTATGGTGAAAGATGCAGATGCAAAACAAATTTTTGTCAAAGAAGTAATTGCTTTGGCGAACAATGAAGAATTAAAAAATAAATTATCTCAAAACATTAAGCAATTAGGGAAACCGAATGCGACAAAAGAGATTGTAGATATATTATTGAATTTATTATAATGAATATTTTAGATAAAACATATTATTATTTCATCGGTGCAGGAGGAATCGGAATGAGTGCTTTGGAACGTTTCTTCAAGTCAATCGGAAAAGAAGTTGCTGGTTATGATAAAACACAAACCGAGTTAACAACTGAATTGATTGCTGAAGGAATTGATATTCATTTCGAAGATAACATCGAGTTAATTCCAGCAGGAATTAATGCAGAAAATACGTTGGTAATTTATACGCCAGCGATACCAAAAGATCATTCAGAACTAAATTATTTTTTAGTGAATGATTTCAAAGTCATGAAGCGCTCAGAAGTGTTAGGTGAAATTACTAAACATACATACAATATTGGTGTTGCGGGAACGCACGGAAAAACAACGACTTCGTCTATTTTAGGACATATTCTTAAAGTTGCGAATGTAGAATGTACAGCTTTTTTAGGTGGTATTGCAGAGAATTACGATTCGAATATTATCCTAAATGGATCTAAATATACAGTTGCAGAAGCCGATGAGTTTGACCGTTCTTTCTTACGTCTTTCTCCAAAATTAGCGATTATCACAAGTGATGATGCTGATCATTTGGATATTTATGGAGAGCGTGATGAAGTGAAAAAATCGTTTCAAGAATTTGCAGCAATTGTCGAAGAAAAATTATTTGTTCACAAAGGTTTGCCTTTCGAAGGAGCTTTTACATATGGAGTGGATTTGGACGCAGATTACGATGCACACAATGTAAGAATTATTGACGGACATTATGTGTTTGATGTAAAAACGCCAAATGGATCTTTGACAGATGTCGGAATTTTATTACCAGGGCATCACAATATGGAAAATGCGGTTGCGGCTTTGGCTGTTGCTGATTATATGGGAGTTCCTCATGATAAAATAAAAGAAGCTTTATCAACTTTTGTTGGAGTTAAAAGACGTTTTAATCGTTTCGAAGCAAATGGAAAAATTTACATCGACGATTATGCACATCACCCAACAGAATTGAATGCAGCAATTCGTTCAGTTCGTGAACTTTATCCAGGTAAAAAAGTGTTGGGAGTATTTCAGCCTCACTTATTTACGCGTACAAGAGATTTCGCAGAAGAATTTGGACAAAGTTTATCGCAGTTAGATAGTTTGATTTTATTAGACATTTATCCTGCCAGAGAGTTACCAATCGAAGGAATTACTTCAAATTGGTTGCTAGAAAAGGTGAATTTAAATGAAAAAATAGTATCTTCATTAGAAGATAGTTTAGCAAACATCAAAAAACAAGATTTTGATGTATTATTGACTGTGGGAGCAGGAAATATTGATACAATTGTTAAACCAATAAAAGAGTGGTTAAGTGAAGCGTAAATTGAAAATCATAAAAGTGATTTTTGGAGTTGCCTTGCTAATCGGTTTGATTAGTTTTACGGTAATTAAGAATGCTTCGCGTACAGTGAATAAAATTGACGTGGCGTTTGTTCAGCCAGTTGATAATTATTTTATTAATGATGAATCGATAAGAGAAATTATTAACAAAGATGGAAAAGACATTCTGAAACAATCTCTAAGAGATGTGAATGTTAAGGAAATCGAACAAAAAGTAAGTGAGAGTCCTTTTGTGGATTCTGTACAAGTAAGTAAAGATATCAACGGACATTTACGACTTGACATAAAAGCAAACTCAGCAGTAGCAAGAATAAAGACGCTGAAAAATGAATTTTATTTGACAACAAAAGGCGGAAAAATGCCTTTATCTAAATTAAATTCAGCAGATGTAATCTTAGTTTCTGGTGATGTGAAACCGAATGAATATGAGGATTTGAGTAAATTTGTTCAAGCTTTGAAAGCAGACGATTTATTAAAAAATCATATCATAGCAATTCAAAAAGTGGGACAACGTTCTTTTAATTTAATTGTAAACACAGGAAACTATTATATAGAATTAGGAACTTTAAACAACTTTGAACAGAAGTTACATAATCTAAAATTATTCTATAATCAATACATTGATTTTATAGGAACTGAAGATTATGAAAAATTGAGCTTGAAATTTGTAAACCAAGTTGTAGCAACCAAACGAATAAAAAATGGAGAACAATAGTAAGATTGCAGTTGGCTTAGACATAGGGACTACAAAGATTGTAGCGCTTGTCGGACGAAAAAATGAGAACGGAAAAATCGAAATTCTTGGACACGGACAAGCAAAAAGCTTAGGTGTACACAGAGGTGTTGTAAATAATATTACACAAACCATTAACTCGATAAAAGAGGCAATTGATAAGGCTGAAAGATCATCTGGTGTCAAAATTACTGATGTTACTGTTGGTATTGCTGGACAACATATTCGTAGTTTACAACATAGCGATTACATTACTCGTACCAATTCAGAAGACGTGATTGATGATAATGATTTAAAGTTATTAACAAATCAAGTTTACAAATTGGTTATGTTACCTGGAGAAGAAATTATCCATGTTCTTCCTCAAGAATTTAAGGTTGATAACGAAGGTGAAATCCGCGAACCAATCGGAATGTACGGAAGTCGTTTAGAGGCTAATTTCCATGTGGTTGTAGGACAAGTTTCATCGATCCGAAATATTGCACGTTGTGTAAAAGCTGCTGGTTTACGTTTGGCAAGTATTACTTTAGAACCAATTGCATCGTCTAGTGCTGCGCTTAGCGAAGAAGAAAAAGAAGCTGGTGTTGCATTGATCGATATAGGTGGTGGAACAACAGATATTGCAATTTTCAAGGATAATATTATTCGTCACACATCGGTTATTCCGTTTGGAGGAAATGTGATTACAGAAGACATCAAAGTTGGATGTTCTATCATTGGTAAGCAAGCCGAAGCTTTAAAAGAAAAATTTGGTTCTGCTTGGCCAGGAGAAAATAAAGAAACTGAAATTGTATCGATTCCTGGTTTAAAAGGACGCGAAGCAAAAGAAATATCATTAAAAAGATTGTCTCAAATTATCCACGCACGTGTGCAGGAAATTTTGGAACAAGTATATTTGGAATTGAAAAACTACGGTTGCGAAGATCAAAACAAAAAACTGATTGCAGGAATCGTTTTAACAGGTGGTGGATCTAAATTAAAACACATTCGTCAACTTACAGAATATGTAACAGGAATGGATGTAAGAATTGGATACTCTAACGAACATATTGTCGGAGCAAAGGCTGAGGAAATTAGCGGACCAGAATATGCAACATCTGTTGGATTATTAATGAAAGGTTTAGAAGAATTAGCGGCGAATTATCAGCACGAAATTTATGAAAAACCAGTTATTAATAATTTAAATAACCAAGAAGAATTAGAAATTGGAATTCAACCAACGCAACAAAAAAAGACTGTAAAAGCTGAAATTGTTGTTGAGGAAGAAATTATCCAAAAACCAAAAAGAGAAGAAGTAGTGGACGAATTCTTGGATCAAGAAATAGGAGAAAAGAAAGAAGCTAAATCTAAACCAGAAAAGAAAAATTTCTTTTCGAAATGGACGGATAAATTTATCCAAATGATCAACGAAACTGAATAATAAGAATAAACTAGAATAAATTACGAACCAATTTAATAAGAAGAATATGAGTGATATGTTAACAGGAGATATTGTGTTCAACTTACCAAAGAGCCGATCTCAAGCTATCAAAGTAATCGGAGTAGGTGGTGGAGGTAGTAATGCCGTAAACTACATGTTTGAACAAGGAATTGCAGGTGTAGAATTTGTAATTTGTAATACGGACTCTCAAGCATTAGCAAATAGTCCAGTACCAACAAGAATTCAATTAGGACAAGCAATAACAGAAGGTTTAGGAGCTGGAGCAAATCCTGAGGTAGGAGAGCAATCTGCTATCGAAAGTATGGATGATGTAAAAGCTGTTTTAGACGAAGGGACTAAAATGGTCTTTATTACTGCCGGAATGGGTGGTGGTACAGGAACTGGAGCAGCACCAGTAATTGCTGGTATTGCAAAAGAAATGGATATCTTAACAGTAGGGATTGTTACAGCGCCATTCTTTTTCGAAGGAAGAATGAGGTTGGAACAAGCCGAAAAAGGTATCGAAAAATTAAGACAAAACGTAGATTCATTGATTGTTATTAACAATGATAAATTACGTGAATTATACGGAAACTTAGGTTTCAAAAATGGTTTCTCGAAAGCTGATGAGGTTTTAACAACAGCAGCTAAAGGAATTGCAGAAGTTATTACTCAACACTATGCAATGAACATCGATTTACGTGATGCGCGTACAGTACTTAAAAATTCTGGTACAGCAATCATGGGATCTGCGCAAGGTTCTGGTGAAAACAAAGCGAAAGACGCAATTTCTTCTGCTTTAGATTCTCCATTGTTAAACAACAACAAAATTACGGGTGCACGTAACGTATTGTTATTGATTTTGTCTGGTAATAACGAAATTACAATGGATGAAATCGGTATCATCAATGATTACATTCAACAAGAAGCTGGTAATAGTGCAAATATTATCATGGGTATTGGTGAAGACTTAGATTTAGGAGATTCTATCTCTGTAACTGTTGTAGCAACTGGTTTTCCTACAGAAGATCAGGCGTATACAGGAAAAGAGGAACAAAAAATTGTACATACATTAGAGGAAGAACAACCAATTAATAAAACGTTATCAGTTGAGCAACCTTTTGTGAATCGTGTAAAACCAATGACGTTAGATTTTGGTCGTTCTAATGCTTCTCAGCAAGCACCACAAACGCCTCAACAAAATCAAACGCCAGAGGCTCCTCAAAATAATTATCGTCAAGCAGATATTAACCAAAGTTTTCAACAACAAACTTATCACAATACGCCAGAAGAATCTTTCGAAGAAAATAATTCTCCAAAGCGTTATGTTTTAGATGATATTGATGATGAGCCAGTGCAAGAGAGACGTTCTTATGATGATTTCGAACCACGTTTGAAATCAGATTTTAATCGTCCGCAAGAACCAACGAATAATGTAAATAATAATCAAACATATAATTCATATTCTAATCCTGTAGCTTCAGAACAGTCAAATTATCCTCAAAATAATTATGCTGGATATCAAGCTCCAAAGAACGAAGGATATGGAAATGTAGAGCCAGTTCAATCTAATGTAGCTCATTCTGTTGCTCCACAAGCTGAAGAAGTACAAGTTGCTATAGATCCATTTAGTCAACCAATTGAGCAATCAAATGATCCTGAATTGAATAGTATGATTGAAGAAAGAAGAAATCGTTTGAAACAATTTAATTTTAAATTCAACAACACGATGACAAATTCTCAAGTAGACGAATACGAAGCAATTCCTGCTTATAAACGTCAAGGATTGAATTTATCTGATCGTAATGATAATCAATCTTCTGATTTTTCTGTAGGAACTAATCGTAACAACGAAACGCAAATTCGTCCAAACAATTTTCTACATGATAACGTAGATTAATAAACGATCACTCGTAAAAAATATTCTTATTATAGAAAAGGTTCATTGCTTTTGCGATGAGCCTTTTTTTGTCTTAAATTTGTAGTCTAAAAGCAAAACAAATGAATTTAGAAACTCAAATAATGGCACAGTTAAAAGAAGCGATGAAAGCTAAAAATACTGTTGCTTTAGAAGCTTTAAGAGCTGTAAAATCTGAATTATTATTAGCAAAAACATCAGGTGCTAACGGAGAATTATCAGAAGATCAAGAAATTGCTTTATTACAAAAATTAGTAAAACAACGTAAAGAAGCTGCTGAACAATTCGAAGCAAATGGACGTGCTGAATTAGCTGAAAAAGAATTGGCACAAGCAGAAGTTATTCAACAATTTTTACCTGCTCAATTATCAGACGAAGAATTAACAGCTGCAATTACAGAAATTGTTGCAGAGGTTGGCGCTACTTCTCCAAAAGATATGGGAAAAGTAATGGGAGCTGCTTCATCTAAATTAGCTGGTAAAGCGGAAGGAAAATTAATTTCAGCTAAAGTAAAAGATATTTTAGCTAGTTTATAATTGATTTTTAAATCTTTAAAAATTAAGAAAAGGTAAAGTTTATAACACTTTACCTTTTTTATTTCTTTATTAGATAAATTTCTTCAAATTATATAAAATTATTATTTATTGATAATCAATAGTATATCCGATTTAAATAAATAATTCCCAAAAAAATTAGGATTATAGTTTTATTTTAACATTAAATTAACAAATCGCTGTAAGCATCTAAATTCGCAAAGCACAAGAGATTTTAGAATTAAAAATCAATTGATTAGAATAATTCTAAATAAGAAGCTGTTTATACCCTTAAATTTGCAAAGTAAATCAGAAAAATCTAAAGGATGACGAAAAGCATTACAGCGTTTATAGCAATGTTAATGATTTTTCCAATAGCAAATGCTGATGGTAAAATTTTTAAGGATTCTGGTAATAATGACACAATTATTATGCCAGCTTCTGAGAAAAGATTTAGTAACGATATTGATAATGATACCATCAAAAAAGATACATTATCAGTTGAAGATGAAAAGTTGGTTGGAGAACTTATCGAGAATAGTGCTCGAAAAATCTCGACAGGAGTTGTTTCTTGGTATGGAGACAAATTCCACGGACGCAAGACAGCTAGTGGTGAAACGTATGACAAACACGAACTAACAGCTGCCCATAAGTCTTTACCATTTGGTACGAAAGTAAAAGTTACGAATATCAGAAATGGTAAATCTGTAGTTGTAGAAATCAACGACAGAGGTCCATACGCTAAATCTAGAGTTTTAGACTTAAGTCAAGCTGCATTCAGCGAAATTGGTCACACCAATACAGGAGTGATGCAAGTTGAATACGAAATTATCAAAAGCGAAGACAAGAAAGACTAAGATGTTCAGAAAAAATTAAAAGGTTTGAGAATTTATTCTCAAACCTTTTTTTATGCTCTTAAGTTTCGTGCAAAAAAAATCCTGACAAATGAATATCAGGATTTATAATTATATGATGTAAGAAAATCTTAATCTAAAATTTTAAGCACTTTAGTTGTACGGGCTCTTGATGCTTCAACTAATTCAGCTTGTGCTAAATCTTCACCGTAAGAAGGGATCATTTCTTTGATTGCTTCGTTCCAGTTGTTTTTCATCAAGTCTGGGAAACATTGTTTCATTAAGTTCAACATTGCACTAACAGATGTAGATGCTCCTGGAGAAGCTCCTAATAAGGCAGACATTGTTCCATCTTGAGATGTTACGATTTCTGTACCAAATTTTAAAACTCCTTTTCCATCTTGTTTTTCGATTACTTGAACACGTTGTCCTGCAGTTTGTTCGAACCAATCTTCTAGTTTAGCTTCAGGAAAATATTCTTGTAATTCTTCTACTTTTTTCGCTTTAGATAACATCACTTGTTCTACCAGGTATTTTGTTAAATCGATATTGTTTAATCCACAATTCATCAAAAATCCTACGTTTCCTAAGTTTACAGATTTGAATAAATCGCAATTAGATCCGTATTTTAAGAATTTTGTTGAGAATGTTGCAAATGGACCAAATAATAGAGATTGTTTTCCATCAATAACACGTGTATCTAAGTGAGGAACAGACATTGGTGGTGCACCAATTTTTGCTTTTCCATATACTTTTGCATGATGTTTTTTGATTACTTCTTCGTTTTGACAAATTAACCATTGTCCACCAACTGGGAAGCCACCAAATTTTTTCGATTCTGGAATTCCAGATTTTTGTAACAATAAAATTGCTCCTCCACCTGCACCAATAAATACGAAATCAGCATTAAGTGCTTTGTTATTTCCAGATTTTAAATCTTTTACTTTAACTGCCCATTTTCCGTTGCTAAGACGAGTTAAGTCTTTTACTTCGTGTTCAGTTTCTAACGTGATTTCTTTTTTGTCTTGTAAACCTTTGAAAATTTGACGCGTTAATTCACCAAAATTCACATCAGTTCCCAAGTTCATATGCGTTGCCGCAACTTTTTCATTACCTTTTCTACCGTCAACAATTAATGGAGCCCATTCTCTGATTTTAGAAACATCATCCGAATATTCCATATCCTTAAATAAAGGATGCTGAGATAATTTTTCGTAACGTTTTTTCAAGAAATTTACATCGTCATCGCCCCAAACAAAAGACATATGTGGAGTAGGACGTAAGAATTTTTCTGGAGAAGAAACGTAATTATTTTCGACTAAGTAAGACCAAAACTCTTTCGAAGTTTCAAATTGTTTTGCAATATTAATTGCTTTATCAATATTAACCACTCCATTTTTGTCCATTGGTGTATAATTCAATTCACAAAAAGCAGAGTGACCAGTACCTGCATTATTGAAAGCATCAGAGCTTTCAAATCCAATCTTATCTAATTTTTCGAAAACAGAAATCTTAATAGCCGGATTTATTTTTTTAAGAAGTATGCTTAAAGTAGCACTCATGATACCAGCACCAACTAACACTACCTCTTGAGGTTGTTTTTCCATTTCTCAAAAATATATTTACGTTGCAAAGGTATTAATAAATAGCCTTTTTTGCGAAATAATACGCAGAAAAAACAATGATTTTTTACATAAATTATTGTTTTGAGATAATTTGAATAGATTTTATTTTATAGAAAATTATTCAAACTCAGTTTTTCCAATACTTTCGATGTTGTCTGCTTGTGATAAATCTGCTTCAAAAGCTTTTTTGTTCACAATTGTAGTTTTTGAAATTTTATCGTGCCAACCATTTTCTCCTAAAAAAGTAAGAACATCAAATGGAATTATTCTACAAATACTTCTTGTAAAATAATCTTTCGTTGTAGGTGTAGAACCGTCAATCATCACAACTTTTGTTCCTGTAATAAATTTACCTAATGAACGTCCTTTGGTTAAAAACTCTGATAAAAAAATTAGTAAAACATAAAAAAAGGCTGTGATAACTCTATCAATCAAAGGATTTATATTTTCTAATTGATAAATAATGTCGCTTTCTGGATTAATGATCACAATAACAATTGCTATAAAACCGAAAAATAGCATCGTCAATAAAATGATTGATACATAATCTATAATAAAATTTAAAAAGCGCAATCCTTTGTTCGCTTTATGTTCGCCAACTTTGTAATCTTGGTACATAGTGTTTATGTGTTAATTTAGATGTAAATATATGATAAACACTAAATTTTTAAAATTATTTTATGCAGATAATTTAAGTCTAAATTTTATCCTCCATCCAACGTCTAAGATTAATGTAATTGGTATTTCTTCGCAACAAATTTTGATTGTCCGAATCTTTCAAAAAATCATCTAATTCTCTGAAAGCTTTTACTTTTTCATGTGGGTACAAATCATTCAATTCAATAAAAAATAAACTAATTTTTCGTGTAATAATATTACTATTTTTCATCTTTTTGCAGAATTGATGCGTTTTGTACGAATATGTATCCAATTCTTGATCATTCCCAGAATCATACAAATTCATCATAATCAAAACCAAGGTGTAAAAATGTAAATCTTCTTGAATTGACGCTTCACTATTGATTATTTTTTGACAATACTCGAACGAATTATCCCAATCTTTGTTTAAGAAATAATAGGCAGCAATTTTTAGATAAAGCACCAAAATATGATGATTATCGATTTTATGATGATGCGATTTAATTTCGCGTAAAATATCTTTAATCAAAAATGGACTAATATTTTCTTTCGGATTAATGAAAAAATAATTCAGTTTGCTATTAAATTTATTGATAAACCAAAGCGCTTCCACATTATCATTTTGAGGCAAAATCTCGTAAACAGATTCTAATTTATCAAACCAAAATTTAAATTCTTCAGAATTTTTTTTCAGGTATAAGATCTTTAATAAATAGCTATTTCCTTTAATAAACCAAACTGGATGACTAAGAATTCGTTCTTTTTTCTCGTAAAATAATTCAACCCATTTTTTCGAAAATTCATAGGCAGAGTGTAGGTTTTGCGTTAACATCGACAACCAAACATTTGCTTTGTAAAACCACAGTTTCTCTTTGAATTTTAATTTCTTAAAATCGATATTTTTTGTTTCCGAATCAAAGAAATTCTGAATTTTTTGAATTTCATCATCATCTTTTGCGTATCCATTCTCGAGCAAAATACTATACAATTTTAGCGATAAATTAGACAATTTACTTGCTTGTAAATTCTGTAAACTCAATTCCTCCGATTGTTCAATCAACTGATCTGCACGACCAGAAATACTTCGTGTAATGAATTGTGATTCGATAATTTTTTCGAGTTCTAAAATATCATAAGCAATGGCTTTTTCGTCAAAATCTAAGGCTTGAGTTTTGGCTTTGTCCAACATTTTTAGACTTTGTTTGTGTAAGCCTTTTTGATACAAAATCGTAGCAAAATCAAACTGTTCACGTATTTGCATACGCGAATTTTGTTGCGAAGGATTCATTCTCAAGCTAAACAAAATTTGTTTGTACAAATGCGCTTTTAGATTAGATAATTGTTGTTTCGTGGTAATTTTTTTCTTCAAAATAGCCGTTTCATCATATTCTTCCAACTTATCCAATGCTTCAAATAATAACAAAAATTTTGCATCTGCATTAATTTGCAGACGATTTACATAAAGTTTGAATTGACGTTTTTCGGAACGATTAAGTGACTTTATTAAACTAAATAGTGCGTCTTTGTTATGATTTGACATTGTAATTAAATTATATATAATGTATTGAAAATAAAATGATTATGATAAATATTTTAGCTTTAAGAATTGTAAAACACTTTTCAATTTGAAAATTTAAAGTTAGTACAATTTTAATTTTACATCACAATAACAAACAAAACTAATTGCAATGAGTGCTGAGAAGATTCAAATTTTTGATACGACACTGAGAGATGGAGAGCAAGTGCCGGGGTGTAAGTTAAACAAAAAACAGAAGTTAGAAATTGCGGCTCGATTGGACGAATTAGGCGTTGATATTATCGAGGCTGGTTTTCCAATTTCAAGTCCTGGAGATTTCGAAGCCGTAAATGCAATTTCAAAATTAGTGAAAAATGCCACAGTTTGTGGTTTAACTCGTGCAAACAAAAAAGATATAGAATCTGCAGCTAAAGCTTTACAATATGCGGTAAAACCAAGAATTCATACCGGAATTGGAACTTCGGATTCTCATATTATTCACAAATTTAATTCGAATCGTGAAGCGATTATCGAACGTGCCGTTGAAGCGGTTGCTTATGCAAAAACATTTGTAGATGATGTTGAGTTTTATGCTGAAGACGCAGGAAGAACGGATAATGCTTTTCTTGCTCAAGTTTGTGAAGAAGTGATCAAAGCTGGTGCGACAGTTCTTAATATTCCAGATACAACGGGTTATTGTTTGCCTTTTGAGTATGGAAATAAAATTAAATATTTGAAAGATCATGTTCAAGGAATTGATAATGTGATTATTTCTTGCCACAATCATAACGATTTAGGTTTAGCGACAGCGAATGCAGTTGCAGGAGCTATAAATGGAGCACGCCAAATAGAATGTACAATTAATGGAATTGGTGAGCGTGCTGGTAATACGGCCTTGGAAGAAATCGTGATGATTTTTAGACAACACAAAGAATTGAATTTTTATACAGATATCAATGCTCAAATGTTAACAGAATTAAGTCAATTAACTTCTGATACAATGGGAATGATGGTTCAACCAAACAAAGCAATTGTAGGATCGAATGCTTTTGCGCACAGTTCTGGAATTCATCAAGATGGTGTGATTAAAAATCGTGAAACATACGAAATTATCAATCCGGCAGATGTTGGAGTTAATGAGTCCTCTATTATTTTGACAGCTCGTAGCGGGCGTTCAGCATTAGCTTATCGTCTAAAAGATATCGGTTTCGATACATCTAAAAATGAATTAGATATTTTATATGAACAATTTTTAGAAATTGCGGATCTAAAAAAAGAAGTCGTTCGTGAAGATTTACTTGGATTAATACATCAGTTTAATCAAACATCACAGAGAAAATTCGCATGAGAACATTATTCGATAAAGTGTGGGATGCCCATGTTGTCAGCCAAGTAGAAAATGGACCACAAGTGATTTATATTGATAAACATTTAATTCACGAAGTAACAAGTCCACAAGCTTTTGCAGAATTAGAAGCGAGAAATATTCCAATTTTTCGACCAAATCAAATTGTTGCAACTGCGGATCACAATGTACCAACGATTAATCAAGATCAGCCAGTTCGAGATCCATTATCAAAACAACAATTAGAGCAATTAGCGATTAATTGCGAAAAAAATAATATTACTTTTTATGGTTTAGGTCATCCGTATCAAGGAATTGTTCACATTATTGCGCCAGAATTGGGTGTTACGCAACCAGGAATGAGCATGGTTTGTGGTGATAGTCACACATCTACGCATGGAGCTTTTGGAGCAATTGCTTTCGGAATTGGAACAAGTCAAGTTGCACAGGTTTTTGCTAGTCAATGTTTGTTGATGAATAAACCAAAATCGATGCGAATTACAGTTAATGGAAAACTGAATCCAAATGTTCAACCAAAAGATGTGATTTTGTATATCATTTCTAAAGTTGGAACAAATGCAGGAACAGGTTTTTTCTGTGAATATGCAGGAGATGTTTTCGAGAATATGTCGATGGAAGGTCGAATGACAGTTTGTAATATGTCGATAGAAATGGGCGCTCGTGGCGGAATGATTGCACCAGATGAAACAACTTTTGCTTATTTAAAAGATAAACCATTTGCACCGAAAGGAGAAGATTGGGAGCAAAAAGTAGCATATTGGAAAACTTTACCAAGTGATGCTGATGCAATTTTTGATGAAGAAATAGAATTTGACGCTGCGGATATTTATCCAATGATTACGTTTGGTACGAATCCAGGAATGGGAATTTCGGTGAAAGACAGTATTCCTTCTAAAGATTCGTTAAGCGATAATGAAAAAGAATCGTTTGAAAAAGCGTTGAAATATATGGGATTCCAAGATAATCAATCAATCATCAATCATCCAATTGATTATGTTTTTATCGGAAGTTGTACCAATGCGAGAATCGAAGATTTGCGTGAAGTAGCGAATTATGTGAAAGGAAAACAGCGTAATGAAAATGTAACTGCGTGGATTGTTCCGGGATCGAAACAAGTAGAAAAGCAAGCGATAGAAGAAGGTTTGGATAAAATTTTTGAAGATTCTGGATTCAAATTGCGCGAACCAGGTTGTTCGGCTTGTTTGGCGATGAACGACGATAAAGTTCCAGAGGGAAAATATTGTGTTTCGACTTCGAATAGAAATTTTGAAGGTCGTCAAGGTCCAAATTCTCGTACATTATTAGCAAGTCCTTTGATTGCTGCTGCTGCTGCAATTCACGGAAAAATTGTTGATATCAATTAAAATTTACTCAAAATGGATTCAATCAATCAACTAAAATCATCGGCTGTTCCGATTAAAATAGAAAATATAGATACCGATCAAATTATTCCAGCTCGTTTTTTGAAAGCGATTAGTAGAGAAGGTTTTGGAGATAATTTATTCAGAGATTGGCGATTTAATCAAGATAATCAATCAATTGATAATTTCCCGCTGAATGATTCAAAATATGCTGGAAAAATATTAGTTGCAGGTAAAAATTTTGGTTGTGGAAGTAGCCGAGAACACGCTGCTTGGGCAATCAAAGATTACGGATTTGATGTGGTAATTAGTAGTTATTTTGCAGATATTTTCAAAGGAAATGCATTGAATAACGGAATTTTACCAATCGTTGTTTCAGATGAAATTTTAAATCAAATCTTTGAGATCATCGATCAAAATCCTTCAACAGAATTTGAAGTTAATTTAGAAAATCAAACCTTAAAAATTCAAGATCAAACCATCAACTTTGATGTTGATTCTTATAAAAAAATCTGTTTATTAAATGGATATGATGACATTGATTTTTTAATCAGTCAAAAAGATAAAATAGAAACTTACGAACAAAACCATAAATCTTTACAACATGAAAACGCATAAAATTGCAGTACTTTCTGGCGATGGAATAGGACCAGAAGTCGTTTCGGAAACAATAAAAGTTCTGAAAGTCGTTGAACAAATTTTTAAATATAATTTCGAATTTGAGGAAGCTTTGATTGGTGCAATTGCGATTGACGAAACGGGAAATCCTTTGCCTGATGCGACATTGCAATTATGTAAAGATGCAGATGCGGTTTTGTTTGGTTCTATTGGTGATCCAAAATATGACAATAATCCGAACGCTAAAGTTCGTCCCGAACAAGGTTTGTTAAAGCTAAGAAAGGAACTTGGTTTATTTGCAAATATCCGTCCAATCAAGGCTTACGAATCTTTGTTGGGGAAAAGTCCATTGAAACGTTCGCACATCGAAGGAACAGATATGGTTATTTTTCGTGAATTGATTAATGGAATTTATTTCGGAGAAAAATTTACAGCACAAGATGGTTCTCATGCGTATGATACGTGTTCGTACAACAGAAAAGACATTGAGCAAATTACACATTTAGCTTTTCAGGAAGCAATGAAGCGTCGCAAAAAAGTAACGTTGGTAGACAAGGCAAATGTGTTGGATACCTCTCGTTTATGGCGAAAAGTTGCGATGGATATTAGCCAAAAATATCCTGAAGTTGAATTAGATTTCTTGTTTGTTGATAACGCAGCGATGCAATTAATTATCAATCCAAAACAATTTGATGTGATTTTGACAGAGAATATGTTTGGTGATATTATTTCGGACGAAGGAAGTGTAATTGGAGGAAGTATAGGTTTGTTGCCTTCGGCTTCTATTGGTACAGAAAATGCATTGTTCGAGCCTATTCATGGTTCGTATCCACAAGCAAAAGGAAAAGGAATTGCAAATCCGATGGCTTCTATTTTGAGTGCCGCAATGATGTTGCGTTATTTGGGATTGGAAGAAGGAGCAAAAGCAATAGAAAATGCGGTGGGAAATGCGATTAATAATTTGATTGTAACTTCAGATTTAGATGAAACGAGCGATTATTCGACGTCTGTTGTAGCAAATTATATTGCGAAGATATTATTGAGCGATCATGATCATCATTCATATTTTAATTTTGAAAATGTATTGATGGGGAAATCGACGATTATATAGTTTTTATTATTTATGACTTAATGAAAAAGCCATTCAGAGTTCTGAATGGCTTTTTCTATTGTATATTTTTATGAGTTGATGATTACATCATTCCTGGCATTCCACCTCCCATTGGTGGCATAGCTGGCTCATCTTTTTTAATTTCTGTAACAACCGCCTCAGTAGTAATTAACATACCTGCAACAGAAGCAGCGTTTTCTAATGCAACACGAGCAACTTTAGTTGGATCAATAACTCCAGCCTCGATCATGTTTACATATTCGTCAGTTTTTGCATTGTATCCGAAATCACCATTTCCTTCTTTTACTTTAGCAACAACTACAGAACCTTCTCCACCAGCGTTGTGAACGATTTGGCGTAATGGTTCTTCAACTGCACGCGTTACAATTTTAACACCTGTCGCTTCGTCAGCATTTGTTGTGTCAATTGTTAAGTTAGATAAAGCTCTAACGAAAGCAACACCACCACCAGCAACGATACCTTCTTCTACAGCAGCGCGAGTTGCGTGTAAAGCATCATCAACACGGTCTTTGATTTCTTTCATTTCAACCTCAGAAGCAGCACCAACGTATAATACAGCAACACCTCCAGCTAATTTAGCTAAACGCTCTTGTAATTTTTCGCGATCGTAGTCAGAAGTAGTTGTTTCTACTTGCGCTTTAATTTGGTTAACACGAGATTTGATTTGCTCAGCATCACCAGCTCCGTTAACAATAGTTGTATTGTCTTTGTCGATAACTACTCTTTCTGCAGTACCTAACATTTCTAAAGTAGCAGTTTCTAACGTAATTCCTTGCTCTTCAGAAATAACAGTTCCTCCTGTTAAGATTGCGATATCTTGTAACATTGCTTTTCTACGATCTCCGAATCCTGGTGCTTTAACAGCAGCGATTTTTAAAGATCCTCTTAAACGGTTCACTACTAAAGTAGCTAAAGCTTGACCTTCAACTTCTTCAGAAATGATTAAGAATGGACGACCTGATTGAGCAACTGGCTCTAATAAAGGTAAGATTTCTTGTAAGTTAGATATTTTTTTCTCACATAATAAGATGTAAGGATTCTCTAATTCAGCAATCATTTTATCTGCATTTGTAACGAAGTAAGGAGATTGATATCCACGATCGAATTGCATCCCTTCTACAACGTCAACATAAGTTTCTGTTCCTTTCGCTTCTTCAACAGTGATAACACCTTCTTTTCCAACTTTAGAAAAAGCTTCTGCGATTAATGATCCTATTGTATCATCGTTATTTGCAGAGATAGAAGCAACTTGTTTGATTTTTTCTGATGAATCACCAACTTCTTGAGATTGCTCTCTTAAGTTAGCAACGATTCCTGCAACAGCTTTATCAATACCACGTTTTAAGTCCATTGGGTTTGCACCAGCAGCAACGTTTTTCAAACCTTCGCGAACGATAGCTTGAGCTAAAACTGTAGCAGTTGTAGTACCATCACCAGCAACGTCGTTTGTTTTAGAAGCAACTTCTTTTACCATTTGCGCACCTAAGTTTTCGATTGGATCTT
>NZ_DLJI01000016.1:0-10175 GCF_002484185.1 Empedobacter sp. UBA7620
TATATCATTCAACAATTCTTTCTTATTTTAATTGGAATTGTTAGTGTAACCATTTTATATGGTTTATCAGAAAAGAAATCTCAGTATAACAATGCGTTTACGCGTAAATACATTCCGCATTTAGCAGAAAAACAAACTACTCTCAATTTAGAATCCACAGGATATTATATAGCAGGTATTGATAGTTGTTATCTCTATTTAGCCAATACAGAAACACCTTTATTTCTTAAAAGGTATGATTATCTGGCTAATCAAATAAAGGATATAAAACTAGAAATTGATCAATATAACCTGCCTTATAAAAGAGTGATTACTGAAGTACAAACATCTTATTTTTATTTAGGAGACGGTTCGGTTGGTATTTTATTTCGAGGTAAAATTGATGATTGGAAAGCAAAGACCATTTCTAAAGGAGATGTATATTATAATCAATTTGTGGTAGCAGATTCTTCTAAGTTTGGAATAGCAACTTATAGTACAAAAGTAAAAGCTAATGTATTGGGATTGTTATCAGAGCATCAACTTCAACTTAACTATAACAGTCTAGAAAAAAAACTTGACGGTACATTTGAGTCAGATGGTACATTACTATGGAATTCCCAATTAAAAAAGTTTATCTACGTCTATTACTACAAAAATCAGTACCTCGAATTTGATGCTGAATTATCTGAAATGAAAACAGGAAATACCATTGATACTATTTCTAAAGTTCAGATCGATGTAGGCTATTATAAAAAAACAAAGCAATATAAGCTAGGTCCACAAACCTTACTTGTAAACAAATTAGCCTCTATTTATGGTAACCAACTCTATATATCGACTGATCGACTAGGCAATTTCGAACAAAAAATAGAAGGTACAAGTGTCATAGATCAATATGATTTGGTGAATAAAACCTATACCCATAGCTTTTACCTCTACCATTCACCCAAAAAGCAACTAAGAAATTTTACCATTTACAAAAACAAAATATTTGCAATTGTAGATCATGAACTTTATATCTATAACAAAAGAAAATAAATCGTTGCGCAACGCAGGGGAAGACTGAAAACCTGTACAAAAGAGTAAGTCACCACATTAAAATTATACAAGATGAAAACAAATTTTCTAAAAAAAGCGCTACCTATTGGGGTAGGAATGATGGCTGTTGCTTTTGCATTTGCCACTGAAAGTAAAACTTCTCAAAATAGTGAAGAAGAAGCTATGACAGGATATATTTACAATTCTGCAACGAATCATTGTGATGAAGTAAAGGTAGATTGTAATTTAACGGGGAGCATACCATGTACTATTGGTGAAATTGGAAATGAACAAGATGTTTTTGAATTGAGAGATTCATCAGAAACATCTTGTACGATTCCTTTATATCGTCAATAAATATTTAAGTTTAATTTAAATAGGAACGGAGCATTATGCTCCGTTCTTTTATTTTAAATACGTATCAAACCAATTTAAAATTGAGTTCGATAGAAAAACTTGATTTTGTTTTTTTGTTAAAGTATGTTCTTCATCATCAAACAATAACATTTCTCCTTCTTTTCTTAATCGATTCATAGCCATAAATAAATAAGTACTTTGATTAGCATTAATATTGGTGTCTTTTTTTCCTGTCCAAAGTAATAAAGGTATTTTTAGTTTTTCGACATGATACAGAGGCGAGTTTTTGTAATATTGATCTTTTAAATTATAGAAACTATCTCCCATACGGAACTGAAAACTTTCTAATCTCCACAATTGATTAGTGGAAAATGAAACACTAATATCATGGTAAAAACTAACTAAATCAGTCACAGCAGCCCCAGCAATAGCGGTTCTAAACAATTTTGACTGTGTAGCAATAAAGGCTGTTTCATATCCACCAAATGAATGTCCTATTAAACCAATTCTTTTTTGATCAATTGTCGACAGTTCAACTGCTTTTTTTACTGCATTTTCTACACTTACCAAAGCAGAACTACCTGGGTTACCAATTTTATATTCTATATCAGGTAACAAAACAAAGTACCCTTTTGTAATGTAATTAAGAATATTAAATCCATCTTTGGAGTATAATGTAGGAATAACAAAATCATTTACTTTTTTCGATATATTTTCGTAGATGTATACAACCATAGGATATGTTTTGGTTGAATCGTACTGAGAAGGGTATAAAAGAGCCCCATTCATCACGTTTCCATTTATAGATGTATAGTTTATATTTTTAGAAAAACCTAAGTCGTATTCACTTATCTTAGAGTTACTTTGGTAAACAAGACGCGTTGTATGATTAGTGGAAAGTTCATGAATTGNNTTCATTGTATTTTGCTTTTCTATAATACAATTTATTTTTGTTGCTATCACTGTAAATTTGATTGATTTCGGCATCCGTACTAAAAGAATGTATCACTTTTCCCTTTTTTAAAATCGCTATTCCATGTGACTGATCATCTTTATGGAGTTTAATAATCAGTGGTTTATTCATGTCAATACTACGATTTGATGAGTTCGTTAAATTAATAGATGCCAAACGATTATACTCTTCTTTTTGTTCTCCAAAGGTGATTTGCTTTACTTCATTTTTATCTATACTAAATTGCCACAAATCATAGGTTGAGGTTAGTAGAATAGATTTACCATCCTCTGACCAATAGGGCTGATCAAAAGGTGGTTTGTCAGTATCTGCTTTAGTTCTATCATAAAAATCTTGAGAAAGAACTGTTGTTAGTTTCTTATACGTTTGCTTTTTTACATCATACAAATTCCAATGGTTCATTTTAAAATAAGCAATGTACTCCCCATTTGGTGAAACAGAAATAAAATTAGGATTGGTATAGAGACTATCAATTATTTTATATGATTTTTTTGATTGATAATCATTTAAATAAACATCTGCAATCTCAAAATATCTATATTGTGGTTCATACTGTTTTCTATCAAATGTCAAAGCAAAAGGGACATGATTATCAAGAGAAAATTGTTTTCCTTTTATTTCCATAACAGTATTGTGCTCACCTACAGACCAAATTAATCGTTTATACGCATCCTGTATTTTTATTCTTTTATCTTTAAGATAATCCCACGTATCGTTGGTAGACCACTTCTCAATTCCTTTTAAAGAATCTTCGGTACTTTTTTCATTTAGTTGAAATTCAATATACTTTCCATCCGCTAATACACGAATAGATTCATCCATAAAATGATAAGAAGGATTTATTTTCAACCAATTTTCTACATTGATCAAATTCACCCTTTTTGTTTGGAATGCATAACGAACTATTTTTCTCTTTTCATTTTCTTTTTCAAGAAATGAAAAATACTGTCCATTTTTACTCCAATTATTTAGAGGAGATCGATCATTAAAAATGTATGTACCTGTGTCACTTGATAGCTGATCAATAGCCTCTAATTTTGAGGTATAAAAACTGACTGTTTTTCCATCCTTAGAAAGAATTGCCAAGGTAGATGAAGTAGGGCTCCAACTAAAGCTGGAAACATTATGCTTTGTAACGTAATTTTCTGTTTTGGTATCGAATAACATCAAAACATCATCAGTTGTTAAATAGGCAAGCTGTTGATTTGTTGCGTCAAATTCTACTTTTCGAATTGGTTTATTCAACACAAGAACGCTTTTCGAATTTCTTAAATTGATTATTTCAAGTTTGTTTTCACTTAAAAGTATTGCAAAATGTTCGTTATTAGAAAATAAACTCTTTTTTGTATTTTCTCTTTCTATGACATTTGAGGTTGAAGGATGAAATAATCGAATGATATTCTTACCTAAAAATGATTCAGAGGTTTCAATCCAATTTCCGTTAGCACTTATATTACGAATTGTTGTATTAGTAGACCATATACTGTCTAAATCATGTGTATATTTTTTCTTATTTATCTCTTGACCAAAGACGTTGTAGGTCGAGAGAATAAATCCCAACAGGATGAGGAATATTATTTTACTTATTTTTTCCATTGGTACTAATTGCGATGTTTGTATGAATGGCTTTTATGATGTTGTATTGTATACTACAACTTCTTAATAGCCTTGGTTTTGTGGTAACAAATTTGGATTAATTAAGAGTTCAGCTTCCGGAATTGGTAATAATACATCAGTTGCTTTCCAATTTGCTTTTATCGGACTTAAGACTTGATCTGCCAATTTCCATCGTTTCAAATCAAACCAACGATGGCCATGTTCTGTAAATAATTCATGTTGACGTTCCGTTACAATAGCTTCAAAAATATCTTGAGAAGATGAAGTTGTGATAGGCGTTAATCCAGCTCTTTTTCGAATACTATTTATATCCTCTTTTGATCCATTCAAGTTGCCTAATCTCAATCGTGCTTCAGCTCGAATTAAAATCTGTTCAGCAAGTCTAAAAACTATGGTATATTCTTTACTTGTTGTTGTCGCATACTTCTCTTTGTATTTGAAGGGCATTACCCAATTTTTCCCATTAGTAGTAATTTGTTTTGTCCATTGTTGTTTTCTCAAATCAGTTGGCTCAAAAGATTCAAATAGGTGAGGGGATAAAGATGCATTAGGAGGAGGACCAGCTTCAAAAATGTAAATACCACCTTCATTAGAATTTCCACCTTCTACTTTAGCTTTTAATTGAAATAGTGTAGAACTACTTTCTTTCAAAAACTCTTTATTCAAATCACTCTCTAACTGGAATTTTCCAGAATTGATCAATTCAGTTGATTCGCTTTCAGCTTTTTCCCATTTCTCTTGGTAGATGTATAGACGTGCTAATAATGCTGTAACATTATATTTGTTCGCCCTAAGGTTACTTGTAACCGATGTAAGCTCACCTAATTGTTGTTTAGATTCAATAAGATCTTCTTCGATTTTAAGAAGTATATTTTGATGATTTGTTTTTGAACTTTTCTGATTAATCATATAATCTGTTGTCGTAATAAATGGAATATCTCCAAATAAATTGGTTAAATAGAAATAGGTTAACGAGCGAATAAATACAGCTTCCGCTTTGTATTGTCTCTTTTGCTCATTGGTCAATCCTTTTGATTTTTCTACTCCTTCTATTACCGCATTGCATTCGTATATTACTTTATAGGAATTTGTCCAAATCCCTTTAACACCATCATTTGTAGAGATAATTTGATGTTTGTAAAATAAATCCGTACCGCTATTAGCAGTAGCATAACTATCCAACTCGTCTGAATATATTCCCATGTAAAAACCAGCACTAGATAAATTACCAGCAATTAAGCTGTTATCACGTAAAAGTGCATATAAAGTGGTAACGGCGGCTTGCGCTGTTTGGTTTGTTTCAAATACATCTGTTTGGTTCAATTGTCCTTTTGGAGAATCCAATTCCACAAAATTCTCACAACTTATTATCGTATTTCCTATTAGGAAAACGAACAAAGAATAGCTTACTATGTTTTGATATTTTTTCATAATTGTGTCATTAAAAATTAGCTTTAAACCCTATCGAAATTCTTCTCAAAGAAGGTAGGTACCCCGTGTTTTGTTCAGGATCACCATATTTATACTTACTCCATGTCCATAAGTTCTGACCTTGAGCATAAATCACATATTGATTGGATTGATTTTTACTTAGAGGAAGTTTATAAGACAATGACACATTTTTTAACCGAATAAAAGATGTATCCGTTATCATTGCATCGCTACTATTGTAATTAGAATAGGCAATACTAGCTGCTTGATTTGCTCCGCTCGAGTAATTTTGTAAATTCCCATTTACCACAGAAAAAGGCTGATTACTCATTGTACCTGGCATAGCATAGCTATAGAATTCATTAAATCCTTTTTTCTTGACAAATTGAAAAAAGAGCTCGATATTAAAGTTTTCATACGAAACAGAATTGGAGAATCCACCATAAAAAGAAGGATCTAATGATACAACTTGTTGTTTATCTTCTATGGCGGTTATCTTTCCATCACCATTATAATCTGTAAACTCATACAAACCAGTAGATGGATTAATGCCTTCAAAATGATACATTTTCTTGCTGTTCAATGATTTTCCAATCACATATGTATTTGCATAGGTGCTGTTTTCTAAACCATCAAATGCCACCAATCTATTTTTAGGAATAGTAAGATTAAAAGAAGTTGACCAGTTGAATTTAGCAGATTTTATAGGAACAACTTGCAAATCCATTTCCCAACCTTTATTTTCTACAACAGCATTCAAATTCGCTTGTATAGAGGTAAAACCTGTTATAGTCGGTAAACTATAGCCAACCAATTGGTTGCTTGATCGGTTTTGATAATAATTCAGTGTTAGGTTAATTCTATTTTTTAGGAATGCGGTTTCTAAAGCAAATTCCAACTTTTTATTTTTCTCCCACGAAAAATCAGGATTATACAAACGTGCTGTTGTCAATAGTATATTCCCATCATACCCATTCTGACTGATGTTATAGGTGTTTAGGTATTGATAATCTCCAATTTGATCATTTCCTGTTACCCCATAGCTTCCTCTCAATTTCCCAAAACTCAACCATGATACCTCACGTAGAAAACTTTCTTTAGAAAAAAGCCAAGCAGCACCAACTGCACCAAAATTTGCAAAACGATGATTAGGACCAAATCGGCTCGATCCATCTCGTCGTCCCGTTAAGTTGAAAAAGTATTTTTCGTGCAGATTATAATTTACTCTTCCATACAGAGCTGCATATTTATACTGCTCTTCAGTATCCTTGTATATCGTCACATTTTTAGCAGCGCTTAATACATTCATTAACTGGTTGTCTGTAAAACCACTTGCCATAATCACCAACTTAGTTGTTGTTTGGCTATTCAAAGTCCCACCAATTAATACACTTAGTTTACTCGAAGCAGTTAAATTAAAATTAGCATCCAATTGGGGTTCTATTAACCACCCTTCATGTTGCCCAGAATTTTTAGTTATGTTAGATTGTTGACTTGTAGCACCAAAAGAAGGATTGCGAATGGTATGTGGATTAAGTTGAGCATCATCCAAATCTGATCGATTGTATCCTACATTAGATCGTAAAACAATATTATCCATCAACAGATAACTTGTATTTAGATTTGTATTTAGATTACGCGTATTATTGCGGTAACTAGCATTCAGTGCCGCAAGTGGATTTGTCCAAGTATTGTTTTCCCAGTTTAAGCTACCATCTTCATTAAACAACCGCGGAGCATTTGGAACAAGTGTTCTTGCAATTCTTGTCAAATCTTGTACAGGTAAATAGTTATTATCCTGTCCATAATTAGTTGTCCATTGCAATATTAGTTTGTTATTCGCTGTTTTATGGTTTAGTGTCGAAAAAAAGCTGAATTTATTGTACGCATAATTACCATAGAAAACAGAAGACTCTTTCATTACATTGGCACCTATCATAAAATTAGTTTGCTCATTCCCACCATTTATAGACGTACGAATGGTGTGATTGAAAGCTGTATTTCCAATAAGTAGTTTTTGCCAATCTGTATATCTGGTCAGATCCCATGTTCCATTTATGTCATAGGCTGTCGTAGGATATGTCGTTACACCATCATTTGCAAAGGCTTTTTTCCTTATTTCTAGATATTGTTCTGTATTAAGTAGTTTAGGAAACTTAGTAGGGTTAATAATAGTGGTAGAAGCATCTATAGAAATACTTGTTTTAGTTGCTTTTCCTTTCTTAGTGGTAATCAATAGTACACCATTGGCTCCCCGTGATCCATAAATAGCAGTAGCATCAGCATCTTTCAAAACTTCGATAGATTCTATAGATTGTGGATCGATATAATTTAAAGGATTTATAGACGAATACATGAGTATTCCTCCACTTGTTGCGTTATCTCCCATCGAATTGGTATCAAATGGAACACCATCTACTATAAATAGAGGGTTATTCCCCGCAGCAATACTATTTTGGCCTCTTATCCGAATGGTATAACCGCCACCAGCCACTCCAGAAGTTGGTGTAATCTCTAAACCAGGAACACGACCTTGCAAAGCATCTAAAACAGAATTCACGGGCTGATTCTCTATTTCCTTAGCTGTTACACGAGCAATAGACCCCGTACGTTCTTTGTCTTTTACAGCATAGTACCCCGCATTTATCACCACATCTTTTAGCTGAATCCCGTCATCTTCTTTTATGAAACTCACATTTATCACACTTCTATTCAATACCTCTTCTTCACGAATAGGGAAATCCAATTGCTCAAAAGTAAGCTTTGCATCATCATGCTCTAAGATTAGCGAATAGTATCCATTCGCATCAGTTTGCACACTATTCTGTGTACCTTCTTCTGTTACTACCACACCAGAGAGCAAATGGTTATGATCTTTCACCGTTCCAGTCACGGTTTTTCCTGTTTGTGCAAATAGGGGTGTAGCACAAACCAATCCCAATAGCACACTTATTGTATGTCTATTGAGTTTAAAGTAAAATATTTTCATAATTTTACATAAGTTTTTTAAAATTCAACATTAGTTTTAAAAGCCACTCCTTTTCCAGTACATCGCGCCAACTTTGTTTTTGGGAAAGGGGTTTTTTGTTATATTTTACGTTATACGCTTAACGTTTTGTTATCAATTCTATCTTTAACCACAATAGAAACATAGGTTTTATTAAGTATTACGGACTTTGTCATTCTGAGCCTGTCGAAGAATCTCTTCTTTTCATTTTTTTGCTCATCCAAAAAAACGAAACAAAAAAAGATGCCGACAGTAGTCTCTCAATGATTCAACTAAATAAATTATTTCCATAAAGTTGGCAACTCGTTCCACTCAAACACTCCAACTTTTTTATTCCAATAATTTAGAGTTGAATTGCATTTCGATTCTAAATCGTCGGATTTTTAACTCTTTTTTTAATATTCAAATTCACTTACTACAACGAATTCTAAACTCGTCCTTGCTGAAAAGTCGAGTGTCAATTCGGCGTAAAGAGCGTTAAAAATGATTTACTGTTCGCATTTTATATGCGAATGATCTAAAGCATTTAGCGAGTAGCCATTATTGACCGACTTGTAAGCACAGACTTGTAATGCTTTGCATTCATGAATACCTTAAAATAATAATAAATCATATGAATAACTTTTGATTACCTTTGATCAAGCAAAAAGCAATAAATAGAGAACTTCTAATTATCGAAAATTCAATTTAGAATTTCATCTCTATTTTCATGCGCGCGTGCGCTCGTCCACTTTTATCCTATATTCTTGCTAAAAATATCCCCCTCCAACAATTTTAAAAATTACATTAATAAATGAAAACTAAAAATTAACACTAATCACTTTATGAAGATCATTTACTTTCTTCTTAGGGTGTCTTCGGGGGATAGAGTGTGAATCTGTTTACTTTTTCATAATTTTACATAAGTTTTTTAAAATTCAACATTAGTTTTAAAAGCCACTCCTTTTCCAGTACATCGCGCCAACTTTGTTTTTGGGAAAGGGGTTTTTATTAAGTTTTGCGTTCTACGCTTAACGTTTTATTCTTTCTTGCTGTCACATTGAGTGATTTTCGTTTCATAGAAAAAGAAAATAGTATCGAAATGTCTTTTCTTTATTTTTCATTTTTTTGCTCATCCAAAAAAACGAAACAAAAAAAGATGCCGACAGTAGTCTCTCAATGATTCAACTAACTAAATTATTTTCATAAAGTTGGCAACTCGCTCCACTCAAACACTCCAACTTTTTTTATTCCAATAATTTAGAATTGAATTGCATTTCGATTCTAAATCGTCGGATTTTTATCATTCTTTTTTTAATATTCAAATTCACTTTTGACAACATTTGAAATTAAAAGGAGGAGTCACGGTGTGGCTCAGGTACTACTTATTTCTAATTTTCATTTTTTATTCATTCAATGTTTATTTTAATTATCGGTATTCATATGAAAACAATAATAACTCATGAATAAAAATGAATAAATACTGTTTTCATACTACTTTTTAAGTTACACCCAAAATTCCCCCTCCAACTGGTTTTAAAAATTACATTAATAAATGAAAACTAAAAATTAACACTAATTACTTTATGAAGATCATTTACTTTCTTCTTAGGGTGTCTTCGGGGGATGAGATGTGAGTCTATATTCTTATATTTTTTATGTTTTTATTTTTATTTAAATTCACTAATAACACGGTCACTGAGGCACTCGAAGTGCAGAATCTTTCTATTTTTTTTCTTCTAACTTTTACCTTAATGCAAAGTCTGTGTCAACAGAGTATGTGATTACAAA
>NZ_DLJI01000016.1:10293-24194 GCF_002484185.1 Empedobacter sp. UBA7620
CAGTAAAACATTTTAACCATGGCGATCAACTTTTTGACACTCGCCTACAAATCATATGACATTTTTTTTAATCCTTTTTCAAATACATACTACATTTTAGATCCTACAATTCTCAAATCTCAATACTAAAATCTCACATCTAATTTGTACATTTTACAAGTCAACATCGATACACGAACACCGAACAAACCATACGGAACGCATATACAATGGATACAGAATGGATACAGCGCGGATACACAACCGATACAGAAAAGTGTCATTTTCGATATACACCGATACAGGAATTTAACACTTTTTAACAGTTTGTTTCTCTATTATTCTGTCATTCTGAGCCCGTCGAAGAATCCCGTTTTTAACCTCAAATAGATAATACAATCCTCTCAATACTAAAATCTCACGTCTAAGATCTAAATAATAGGTAGCAGAACCCCAATAAATTTGGAAAATGATATTAAACGTTCTACTTTTATTGTGCGAATAAAAAATATAAAACGAATGCTGTCAAAGTCTCCTTACCGAGGCTCTGATAGAGAGCGTGTAAAGAAAGGACACCCCTTTGCTTTACGATCCGTGTTTTAAAAATGTTATAAAAACGGAGGTTTGTTCTTTAAAAAGAAGTAATAAGCCAACAGACTTTATCTGGTGGTTTTTTACGGATGAATGGAAATTGTTTCGTTCTCATGTGTTTTTGGTTTTATGGAACGATGTTTCTCGAGTATGAAGATATACTTGCAAAAAAAGCAAGGCGGCTTCACACTTTAGACTCAAGGGCGACCAAACCCATCTTAAAAACTCGAAAGTTTAAAAGTTACCTCTAAAGCATACGTGAAAACCGCCCATGCCATATACGAAAGTACAAAACTTTTTAGACATGGAGCGATTCCACGACAGTCTCGAGGTAAAATTGGTCGTTTTGAGCCGAGAACCCATCGTAAGTAATTTGTCTTTATAGACTAATTATCAATTCGCTATAACAAATATAATACTTTTTTAATTAAATGCAAATTATTTTCTAATTAAAAACCTGTAGACATTAATGAATAGTAGTGGTTCTAAATATAGAGAGCAAATAGGAGCTAAGTTAAGATCTCATCGTTTGAAACTTTTTTTATCAATTGATGACATTATTCTTATGACTGAAATTTCGAAAAGTTCAGTTTTAAAAGTTGAAAAAGGAATTGCAAAAGATATTGATTTATATATTGAATATGCAAAAGCCGTTCAGTACCCATTAGAAACATTATTAGACTTTAAAATTCCTCTTAAACCTCTAAATGAATTACCTAAAGATAGATTAGAATCTTTAAAATTGACATCAAAAATTAGGGAGCACATAGTAAATACTAATTTTCTTAATAAAGGTAAAACTGTTGCTGAAATAAAAGAGGAGTTGATTCGGTTGAAATTAGTACCAAAAGATATAACTTCTGTTGCTATCGCTGGTGTAATGAGAAATTTAAAAAACGATGATTTGGTCAGTTCAGAAGAAACAACTGGTAGAAAGGCTATTTATAAAAAAAGTATGAAATAAACTATTATTAGTTTATATAAGTTACAAAATTATGGTCGTAAGAACGAATAACGAATTAAAAAATCAAGTCAAAAATATTTTTATTGAAAAGTGGAACACTGATTTTATGATTTCAAAATCTCAAATTCATTATGTAGATAATTTAGAATCCTTTGTTTATATGAAAGAAAATGAAATTAAAGGGCTCTTGACATTTTATATCAAAGAGGATGAAATGGAAATTGTATCCCTTGATAGTTTTGAAGAAAACATTGGCATAGGTTCTTTATTGATTAATGAAGCGATTAATTATTATAAACAGAATTTCTTAAAAAGGTTATGGCTAATTACTACTAATGACAACTTAAATGCATTAAAATTTTATCAAAAGAAGAATTTTAATATTTCTGAATTTCATTTTAATGCAATTGAAAAATCCAGAAAGTTAAAACCGTCGATTCCAAAATATGGATATGACAATATACCTATACTACATGAAATAGAGTTACAATATAATAACTAAAATTTATTTGTCTGTTTTGCCTAAGTCTTTATGATGTAGTAGAACCTACGAATTGGAAAAATAAAAAATCTGATACTTATGAGGAGTTTGTAAAAAAGTAAAAGACATTAAGTAATTAAAAACGTTTAGTTTAAAATAAAGTATCTAAATTAGTAAGATTAACCAGTAGGCATGGTTAAAGTTAGTAATAGTACTCTGGAGTTAATTTATTAAGGTTTAATTAACTCCAGAGTTTTTTATTATATGTAAATACATCAGATTATTATAAACAAATGGTTCTATATAGAACCATTTATTTATTTATACAATAATGGTTATAAATTAGATTAATTTATATATTTGTTATTTATACGAGGTACAGAAGATTTTTACGAAATAAATGTTATAATAGTTTCGTAAAAAGCAATGTTAGGTGCAATTATTAACAAACACACTTTAAATAGTATGATTCCAATTTTAGATGATGGAAGAAATTTTACACCATTAATTTTTTACACAGAATTTCTTCCAAAATTAGCTGAATATTATAAGAACAATAAGTCGGAAGATATTAAATTCTTATTATTTCAGAAAGGTGATACAGAAATTTTTAGTGCAATATATCGGATTGATCCAATATCAACTCCTTTATTATTAAGTATAATAGAACAATTAAGTAAATTTCACAAAAAATCATTAGAACTATATTTAAATAATAATCATGCAACTATAAAGGTTTTAGGATTTTTATTTAGAGCAGGTTTTTTTAAAATCTCAAGAGAGAACAAAATTCTTTATTATAATGAAAATTATCTAGGAGCATTTCAAGGAAATGAAATTCGTAAAGAACACATAATTAAATCGTATAAAAAGAAAGATTTTTCTAATATAGATTTTGATTTTGAAAACGAAATTCAACTTCGAGATCACGTGAATTCTATAATTTCATATAATGTTCAAACACACTTCGGTGAACTTTTATATGACAATAACAATACTACAAATAATCATAATGAATATATTAATATACTTTCAGAATTAATAACGAACGGAGTAATTCATTCACAATCTACAACATATGCGATGATGTTTGTGGATAAATATCAAACTAAATTTTCTATTTCAGACAATGGAATCGGCTTTAAGAACTCATTGAATTCTAAACAAAATTTACCATTTTATTATAAAAAGAATGAATTTGAAAGTAACACTAATCTGCAATTTCCTACTTCTATAAATAAATACTTTATTGAAAATCTGTTAGAAATTTTTGAAATATTGTTTTATTCTTCTCTTAAAGAAAGAAAGGGACTATTTGATTTGATGTTAAATGTTGTCTTACATAGTAATGGTTATTTTAGACTTCATACCAATAATTGTCAAATAATAATCTCTAACAGAATTTTTAAATATATAACTTCTCTAAATGAATTAAGAGATGAAATTCTAGAATCACATAAATTGTTTGAGTTAGAGAAAATTTCACTAAATGATTACCAGCAAGCAATAATTGATAAAAAGAACTTAATTTCAAAACAATTTGAAAAAATTATAAACGCAACAATTAAATATTACTCTGAAGAAACTAAATTTTCTTCCATTAGATTTTATAATGTTAGATTTAAAGGGGTACATATTGAAGTTGAAATACCAAACTAATTACTATGATAATATCAAAACTAAATGCAGAAAACTTCATTTATTATGATTTACATAGTGAAGAAGTTTTAACATCAAATTTTATAGAAGAAAACAATAGTGGTGTATTTTGTGATAGATTGCAATCTATTACACTAGATAGAATTTGTGATGATATTTTAAAATCAGATCAAACTATTAAAAGTATTGCATTTGACCTTCATAATATAGAAGGTTCGCAAGACAACTTAAGTCAATATTTTACAAAGTTAAAAAGTAACGGGTTTCAAATTGTTTTATTAAATGTTACGGATGAATTAATTCATTCATTTGGTTATAATAACATAAGTAATATAAACAATCTTTGTACATATTTAACATTTTATGATAAAGGCACATTAAAACCAAGAAAAAAAAATGGGTATTTCAGATATTATCTTGTTGAAGATGGTAATTGCAATTTCATACCTGATGATTTTAATATTGAAGCCATTTTCAATAAAGATTTTATAGAAAAATTGAAGATTTACAGTATAAAACATCAAGAGCCTCATACTTCATCTTTTGTATATTTAGAATCATACATAAATATTAAAATGTTTATTTCTGAACAAAAATCATTTTGTATATATAGTATTTATAAGTTGGCTTTGAAAATATTGAAAGAATGGAGAGAAAACGGTCCTATTCCATTTTACGATGTAGAAAACAATAGTAATTACAATGCTCCAATATTAGTTTGTCAGAGTTTAAATAGTTCATATATAACATCTATATTATCTAATCTACTAAAGTTAGATATTTTGGTTTTAGATAAAATTGGACCTATAAATCGAATTTATAATTCTTTAAATAAAAATATAATAGAAAACAGGAATTATATCGTTGTTTCTGATTTAGTATGCTTAGGAACAGAGGTTAAAATTGTGAAAAATATTATTGAGTTTTTAGGAGGGAAATATCTAGGAAATGTTTCGCTAATTAAAACAGAAACTTTAAAAAAGAAAGATATTAAAAGAAAAGATGCTACAATTGCTGTATTTGCAATTGATAGTACTAACAATGAAGATTTAGGTTATTTTATATCAACTAATTTAAAGAATAAAAAAGAAAATAATGAATGATATAATTATACATATTTCAGATTTACATATTTCGGATCAAAGTAAAAAATTTGGACCTGCTAACACAGATACATACTTAACTTATGAGCCTAATGATCAGAATTTAAGTTATGTAAATCAATTTATTGACAAAATAAATTCAATACAAAGTAAAAATAAATATTTGATAATAACCGGCGATATAACAAATATCGCTGAAAGACTAGAATTTAAAGAAGCAGAAAGACTTATTAAGCATATTTTATCAGAATTAAATATAGATTCAAATAATTTATTACTAATTCCTGGCGATCACGATGTACATAGAGATTCAATAAAAAATGAGTTACGAGGAGCAGAAGTTGAAGTCTCTACAGAAGTTATAAATCAAATTAAACTTAAAAATTTTAGTGAGTTTTACAAAAATGTTAAAAATGATGATTTCAACAATGACTATTTAATTATTGATTTTTTAAAGATTGAAGATATTATTTTACTAGCAGTAAATTCAAACTATATTGTAAATCAAAATGGAGGTCATGGTTTTTTGCCAATCGATAAGCTGGAGGAAGAACTAAAAGCAATCAGAGTAACTTATCCTAATGAAGAATTAGTCTTATGTTTACATCATAATTTGGAAGGTGAGCATGAAGATAAAACTTCTGGTCAATGGGAAATGGAGAATAAGAAGGCTTTGATTACAATATTCGAAAGATATAATATTAAATGTATTTTAAATGGCAATGAACATACTCATAATTCCAAAATTCTTGCCCACAGAAATAGCATTACAGTAAGTGACAGCGGTCCTTTTAGTAGTATATCTTCCGTTCAGGCTTCCTTCAAAATTTACGAAATCAATAAATCTGAAAATAGCTTATATTTAAAGAATAATATTTATACATTACATAAAGTTAAAGGTAATACAGAATCAAATTTTGGTAATTGGACAAAGATAGATGTTCAAGATTTAACAGGTTTAGAAAAGGAAATATTTGAATTTAGAAAATTAGAGTTACCAATATTAGAAAACCATTTAGAACAACTACCAGAAATTGAAGATAAAGATATTGATACCACATTAGTAGAAAATCATGTAAGTTCTACAATTATCAAATATGAAAATATAGATATTGAAAATAAACTTTATGATATAATTAAAGAAAAAAAATTATTCCATCAAGGACACTTTCATTGGAGTGCAACTTCAAGAGCTCATAATTGGATTGACACAGCAAAACTTCTAGAGGATAAAGAAGATTTATACTTTATTAAAAATTCAATTATAGACATTTTAGAGAAAATGAATTTAATCGAAAATACTGATTTAATTATTGGTTTAGGATACGAAGGTAATATCATTTCAAGTAAGGCATCCATTAAATATCCTATTCCCTATACATATCTTCCATACTCATATAGATGGGAAGACCATAATGATTTCGAGAATAAATTAAATTTTGAAAATTCTGATAGTAAATTTAAGCAAGTTATATTAATTACAGATGTTGTTAACGATGGCAGAACAATTAGAAAATTAGTTGGTAAAGAAACAAGAGAAAAAAAGTTTTTTGAAAATGTGGAAAAAATCATAGTGGTTTCCTTGTTTTACACAGGTCATATTGAAGATATTAACGTTGATATACTAAATTATAATAAGTTAGAAGAAGCTGAAAAAATTGATGACGAAGAGGTCAATAATATAGAATTCTATACTATTAAAAAACTTAGAATCGAAAAATGTCCTTATGGAGATGACTTCAAAGAAAAATGTTTCATTATGAACGATAATTTACATTGTATACATAAATTCTATACTGAAAAATCATAACTGCACCTAATAACTAAGCTTTCGTCTTGCATGGAGGGCATGAGATGTATTGAAAAACGATTGAAGACAAAAAGAATAAATATACATACAACCTCGCTAAATTTTTAGGGAGGTTTTTTTATACTTATGTGAAACCGTAATTTGTTGTTAAATAGTTGTTGTATATTTAAGTTACATTTACGATATTAAGATATAGTGGATTTTGCACGAAACTTTTCTATATTTTATTTCGTAGAAAATGATATCGTGCGTCATTATAAAACAGAACTATGAAAAAATTCATATACTATCCAAATTTAGAACCGCCAAATACCGAATGGTTGAAATTTTCAATTCTTTATTTAGAGAAATTTGAAAGTATTGTTCCATATGGTAGACAGCATTTAATTTCCGAAGATTATAGAAAATTATTAAATGAAACCGATTTGGTTGAAATGTATTCACCTAAATATCTTCAAGGAGAACGTGCTTCAATTAAATCAATTGAAGAAGCTATAAGGTTCTTAAAAAATCCATATGAAAGAGGACCGTTAATGAATCAAATAAATATCGAAAGAAGTTGGAGGAATGAACAAAATTGGACGTATCAAATTTATTCAGAAAAATTTTCATATCAATTTGGAGAGTTTTGTGAAAGAGAAAATATTGGACGTAGAAATGATGAAGGATTGATTTTACCGAAAGAGTTAGCTTTTCTATTTATGACTCATCTAGCGCAAGAAATTTCATACGAAAGAAATGGGTCTATTATAACCGATAACGTTGAATTCGACAACTATTCAAATTTTTCAAGAGTTCATAATCCAGGTACTATAAATAGAAATAAGTTTATGAAAGGAATAATAAGTTTACTTGTGCCTGCAAATATTTCAGAAATTAGCCTTGATACATTAATTGAATTTAGAAATAGAAATAGAGAAAGAATTAAAGCTTTCAATAATCAAATTAATCTTCTTGAAGATTCAATTGGAAATGGAATCACTGAAAGACAGTTTGTTAATAGTTTTAATGATATCTATTCTGAATTAACTAGAGAAATTGTACTTATGGGAATTGGACTTGCTTCAATCCCTTTTGCAACATATATGCTAATAAATAATCCTCAAGCTTTATCTGCTGAATACTCTAAAGAAATATTAGGTGCATTAGGTATCGGACTTGGTGGAACTTATACTGTAAAAAGAGCTCTTTTTGATACAAGAGAAAGAAGGCTTTGTAAAAAATATTTAACAAATATTGAACGACTAAAATAACGAACGCACAACAGCAGTAACCGTTGCACAACTCCAATTTTAGATACAAAAACACAAAATAGTATAAATATTAACCTCTTTAGAAGAAATTTTAAGGAGGTTTTTTTGTGTTTACAAAATAAGAAAAATAAAAAAAAACCGAAGATAGTCGAGGCGAAAATTTTCTAAAAATATCTTTCATTATAAATAATTAAGATAAAAAATTTAAATCAATTTACGGTTTTCCGTAATTAATCTTATACTTTACTATTTATATTTGATGTAATTAGGAGTTAAATAAAAATCCCACGGAGTACGCAGGATATAAGTTTTTACTTCGGCTTAAAGCCTTATTGTGAATTGATTTCAAAGTCAAATATAAGGATTTTTATTAAATTACAATATAATTAAGAATAAAATAAAAAATTTTGAGATATCAAAAACCAAGAAATATAAATTACTATGAGAATATTAGGAATTGACGCTGGTACGAATAGCCTTGGCTGGTCCATTAGAGATACAGAAGTTATAAATAATCAAATCATAGATTTTGGGGTTCTTACTTTTGAAAAAGGAGTTGCTTCTGAAAAAGGAAATGAATTTCCTAAAGTTAAAAAAAGAACAGAGAGTAGAGGAAAAAGAAATAATTATCGAGCTGAAAAGTATAGGAAATGGGATTTATTATATTTTTTAATTGAAAATAATATGTGCCCACTTTCACATGAAGAGCTTAATAAATGGAAAAATTATAAAAAGGGAACAAAACGTAAATATCCACAAAATGATTTATTTTTAAATTGGTTACGATTTGATTTTGACGGCGATGGGAAACCTGATTTTCATTTGATAGGAAAAAATAAACATGATAGTTTATTTGCTTTTAGAGCTTTAGCTGTTGATCCTAATTTTCATTCTGTTTATAAAACTAATCCATATTTACTTGGAAGAATTTTCTATCAACTTGTACAAAGACGTGGTTTTAAAGGAAGAGATGAAGAAGAAGCAAAGACGATGTTGCAAGGTAGTGATAAAAATGGTACTAAAGGAAGAGATGATATTGCCGAATTTATCGAAAATCATAAAACGTTAGGAGCTGCTTTATATTATTATCAAAAAGAAACAGGTGAAAGAATTAGACAACGATACAATCTTAGAAAGGATTATGAAGCAGAATTAAAGCTTTTATGTCAGCTATATGATATTAATGATGAGGATTATCAAAAACTATGGAAAGCCATTATATGGCAACGACCTCTTCGTACGCAAAAAGGCTTAGTTGGTTATTGTATTTATGAAAAAAACAAAAAACGTGTACAGGTAAGCCATCCATTGTACGAGGAGTATAGAACATGGGCTTTTATCAATAATTTAAAAATTATTCCTCCTATTGGAGTTGATAAACAGACTTATATTCAAGAAAAAATTTATCCTTTATTTTTTAAGTCATCAAATGATTTTGAACTAAAAACTATTCTTAATCAACTTAAAAAAGACGGCGGTAAAATAGATTCAAAGTTTAAAGAAAAAACAAAAGTAATTTCTGCTAAGCTATTAAAGTCGTTTCAAGATATTTTTGGAGATAATTGGAAAGAGCTTTTGCATTGGGATAATATTAATGAAAGAGATAGTCAGCCATCTAAAAAACAGAATTCATCTTTTAATTATGATGAAATTTGGCACGTTCTTAAAACTTTTGATAGCCAAGAAAATTTAAAAGATTTTGCTTTGAACAAATTAAATCTTGATGATGAGAAAGCTGAGAAGTTTTCTAAAATCAAACTAAATCAAGGTTATGCAACAATGAGTTTGTCTGCAATTAAGAAAATACTTCCTTTTTTGCGAAAAGGTATTCCTTATCATTATGCCGTTTTCTTGGCAAATCTTTATAAAGTTTTGGGAATGGAAACTATTTCTGATAAGATGATCGATTATTTCATTGAGGAATTTAGAGAAGTTGAAAAAAGTAACGAACAAACAAGATTGTTAAATACAGTTGTCAATAGTTTGGTTTTAGATGAGTTAAACAGTAAATATCGTTATTCAATTGAAAATGACAGAGATTTAGACGATTCTGAAAAGAAAAATATTAATGCTAAACTAATTGAAATATTTGGAGAGAAAACTTGGCTTTTATTATCTGATGATGAAAAAACAGCATCTTATGATTATGTAGCCAAATATTACAAAGAGTTTTTGAGAAAATCAGTCCTGTCAAAGACTAATTTATTCATGGAGAATGAGAGAATTCATGATCAAATTTTCAATGTAATTGCTGAAAAATATGACATACCAGAGGATAAGAAGAAATTTTTATGGCATCCATCAGAACAAGAAAATTATACCCAAGCCGAAGAATATGATTATTTTACGCTAAATGGTAAACCTGTTTATATTAAACAAATTGATAGAGAGAATTTTATTAAAAATAATAAAGATGCTGAATTTCAAGGAAGAAGTTTAAAGTTATTAGGTAGTCCAGAACCTGTTACCAAAGGATTAAAAAACCCAATGGCTCTAAAAACAATGCACAAAATGAAGCAGCTTATCAATTTCCTTTTGCAAGAAGGTAAAATAGATGAGGACACTCGAATTGTGATTGAGATAGCAAGAGAACTTAACGATGCCAATAGAAGAAAAGCTATTGAAAAATGGAATAACGAGCGAGAAAAGGAAAATCTAAAGTTCAGTGAAACTATTATTGAAATAAATAAAGAATGCAACACCACTTTTAATCCAAGTGATAAAACGCTTCTTCGTAAAATAAGATTATGGGAAGAACAAAATAAAACTTGTCTTTACACAGGTAAATTGATTAAACTTTGTGATGTTTTAGATGGAAATAAATACGATTTAGAGCATACTATTCCTGCAAGTATAAGTTTTGATAATGAGTTACGAAATTTGACTTTAACTGATACGGAATTTAATAGAAATATAAAAAAGAAACAATATCCGTCACAACTTTATAATCATGTAGATATTTTGAATAATATCCAGTTTATGAAAGAAAAGATAGAGCATTTGGAAGATTTATATAAAGAATGGAAAAATAAAGCTTCGTATGCATCTACTAAGGAAATAAAGGATAATTGTATTCAGCGTTATCATTTCATAAAAATGGATTTAGATTATTGGAGTTACAAATACAATACATTTATTTTGGAAGAATATAAGTCAGGTTGGAAAAATAGCCAGTTGCGAGATACTCAAATTATTACAAAATATGCTCTGCCATATTTAAAAACCTTATTTAAAAGAGTGTCAGTAGAAAAAGCAAGTGTTGTAAATGTTTTTAAAGAAGTATATAATGTAAAATTATTAAGTGATAAAAAAAATCGTTCAACTCATAGTCATCACGCTGGTGATGCAAGTATTTTGACATTAATACCATCAGCATTTGATCGCGAAAGAATTCTTAAACTTTATAACGAAGAAAAAGACAATCATACGGGTAAAATTTATCACGAACAACCTAAAGATTGGAAAGATTTCTCCCCAAGTTATATTAAAGAAATCGAGAATGTTATATTAATTAACAATATAGTTGAAAATAGAACTACTGTTCCAACTTATAAAGTGGTACGCAAAAAAGGAAAAATCGTTTGGGAAGATAAATCACTTGATAAAAAACGAATTGCTCAAGGAGATACTATAAGGGGGCAATTACATGATGAATCTTTGTATGGAGCAATAAAATTACCATTAAGAAACGAAGAAAATAAAATTTTGTTTGATGATAATGGTAAAATGAAACTTACTGAAGAGCCAATTTTGGTTATTCGAAAAGATTTAGTTTATAAACAAAATGCAGATTCTCCAGGATTTAAAACGCTTGAAGAAGTTGAAAAGGTAATAGTCGATAAAGCTCTTTTTGAAATGATAAAAATGCAAGTGGAAGATGCTGTCGGATTTAAAGAAGCTTTAACAAAAGGTGTTTGGATGTTTGATAAGCAAGGAAACAAAGTAAATAAAATAAGAAGAATACGCTGTAAAGGTTTAATGAAATATAATACAGCATTGAAAGTGCATACGCATGCTTTTACTTCAAAATTCGATTATAAAAAAACAACATTAGCAAAAAGTGGAGAAAACGCACTTTGTTTATTTTATAAAAACGAAGATGGAAAAGCAATGGAGATATTAAGTATTTCTGATGTTGCTCAATTAAAATTTAAGAACGATCGTTCTTATTTTTTAGAACCAGAATACAATACAAAATCAATAGGAAAAGGAAAAAAATCAAAAGAAATACCGCTTTATGCTGTTTTACGTTCTGGGCAAAAAGTATTGTTTTATAAAGATAGTATTGAAGAACTAAAAGAATTAGATAATTCTGATTTAACAAAACGTTTATATAAAGTATATCAATTTGAAAGTGATGGTCGTATGAAGTTTAGAAATCATATGGCAGCAGGAATAGACACTGATTTAAAGAAAGAAAATAAGGAAGGGGCATCTTTTAACTTTGAGAATCCAAGTATCTTTTTAAGAATTAGACAAGGTGAATGGAATTTTGCAATTGACGGAGTTGATTTTGAAATGAAAATGGATGGCTCATTAAAATTTAAATAATATGCTAAAACGTACCATTTACATTGGCAATCCATCTTATTTGAAATTGAAAGACAATCAATTAAAAATAGAAGATGTGATAACCAAAGAAATCAAAGGCTCTGTACCTATTGAAGATTTGGGTTTTTTGGTATTGGATCATTATCAAATAACCATTAGTCATCAACTTATAGTGACATTACAACAAAATAATGTGGCAATTATTAGTTGCGACGATAGTCATATGCCTTTGGGATTGATGTTGCCAATGAATGGACATGTAGAGCATAGTGAGCGATTGAAACATCAGATTAATGTTTCGGAACCATTGCGCAAACAGTTGTGGAAACAAACGATTGAAGCTAAAATTTATCAACAGAAAGCATTGTTAAGTAAGTTTGGTTTTGTAGAGGAGCCAATGCAGAATTATTTAACGAATGTAAAATCGGGAGACTCTACGAATATGGAAGGAATTGCTGCGCAATATTATTGGAAACAATTATTTGACAATTTTACGAGAGAACGAGATGGTGATGCTCCTAATAATTTTCTGAATTTTGGATATGCTATTCTTCGAAGTATGGTTGCAAGAGCTTTAGTGAGTTCTGGATTAAATCCTACCATTGGTATTTTTCATCGTAATAAATACAATCCGTATTGCTTGGCTGATGATATAATGGAACCATATCGACCTTATGTTGATGAATTGGTATTAGAATGGATGAATAAGCCTTTTCGACCGACTGAAATGAGTAAAGATGCTAAAGCACATTTATTACAAATAGCAACAAAAGATGTGAAAATAGATGGTTTGAAAAGACCTTTGTTGGTAGCGATAAGCTCTACAACAAGTTCTTTGTATAAGTGTATGACAGGGGAGCAGCGTGTGATTCGTTTTCCTGAAATGACATGAGTTTTAGTCGTTATAATGCTTATCGTATTATGTGGGTTTTAGTTTTGTTTGATTTGCCAACAGAAACAAAAAAGCAAAGAAGTCAGGCAACTCGCTTTAGAAAAGAGTTGATTGACGATGGATTTACTATGTTTCAGTTTTCTATTTATTTGAGACATTGTCCAAGTAGAGAAAATGCTGAGGTACATATAAAACGAACCAAATCTAAATTACCTGAATTTGGGAAAGTAGGAATTATTTGTATTACAGATAAACAATTTGGACAAATGGAAATATTTTTCTCCAAAAAAGAAACCGATTTACCAACAGGTCCACAACAATTAGAATTATTTTAGGAATAAAAAAATCCGATAGAAAACTCAACTTCTATCGGATTTTACTTTTTTTCTCATTTCTAAATTTCTTCTCAAACCCTTTATGATAATGGTTTGTTAAATGAGGTTGTAAATACTTTGATAAATATACCAAGATTTGAAATCAATTCACAACTACATTAAAAGATATTAAAATTGAACTAGGGTTGTAAATACTTTGATAAATATACCAAGATTTGAAATCAATTCACAACGTACTCGGATGGGGTGTTGAGGCTTTTTCGGTTGTAAATACTTTGATAAA
>NZ_DLJI01000019.1:0-660 GCF_002484185.1 Empedobacter sp. UBA7620
TACAACAGAAATTTTCAAGCATATTCAATCTAAAGCAGATAAAGCTTCGGAAGAATTAGCTCGTATTTATGGTGAACCAGAGGTTTTAAAAGGCTACGGACGTCGTAATACAACAACTTGTGCAATTGCACCAACTACGTCTTCTTCTGCGATTTTAGGACAAACTTCTCCAGGAATTGAGCCGTTTGCTTCAAATTATTACAAAGCAGGTTTATCGAAAGGAAACTTTATGCGTAAGAATAAATATTTGACTAAATTATTACAAGAAAAAGGAATCGATAACGAAGATATTTGGCGCGAAATCATGTTGAATGGTGGCTCTGTGCAACATTTAGAACAATTGACAAAAGAGGAAAAAGATGTGTTCAAAACATTCAAAGAAATTTCTCAATTAGAAATTGTTCAACAAGCAGCGATTCGTCAAAAATATGTAGATCAATCGCAGTCATTAAACCTAAATATTCCACCAGATTTACCTGTGAAAGAAGTTAACCGTTTGATGATCGAAGCTTGGCAATTAGGTGTAAAAACATTGTACTATCAGCGTTCACAATCAGTTTCTAAGGAATTAGTTGCAAACTTAGTTTCTTGTTCTTCTTGTGAAGCTTAATAGGAAATGATATATTTTATTACAAATAGAAAATCCGCTCATTGAGCGGA
>NZ_DLJI01000019.1:716-9733 GCF_002484185.1 Empedobacter sp. UBA7620
CCGCTCATTGAGCGGATTTTTAGATTTTATGAATTTTTTAGATTTAGTTATTATTGAACAAAAATTTACTGATTTAAAGTCGTTGAAAAGAACGGCTTTATTAATTAATATTATTGGATGCATTTTCGGTTTGAGTACATTAGTTTTTCAGTTTTTTAATGAAATTTTAATTTATTTATCTTTTGTTTATCCTATTTTTTGCATCATTTTAGTTAGATATTATCGAGGTTTGATCTCAATTGAGCCTGAAATTAGACCAAATCTTCCAACAATTTCTATAGGTTTTATGTTATCTTGTTTTGGATTAATCATTAGAACCGCTATGGATTACAAAGTCTTAGATTATAAAAATGTATGGGTTCCTTCGAGTGTTATAGCGTTATTAATCTTAATAATCTATTATTTTAATCAATTTAAAATATTGATTTACAACAAGAAAAATTTTGTTTATAATGTTTTTATCATAATATTAATTGAAGTATTTTCTATTTATTCTGTTATATTCATTAATTGTAAGTATGATCAATCTACTCCTCAAATTTATGAAACTCAGATTTTGAAAAAAATTAAGAAAAATAGTAAAGGAGGTAGTAGTTATTATTTAATAATTGAAGATTGGAACAATACATTTATAGAAAAAGAGATAAAAGTAGATTATAAAAAGTATTACTCAAGTTTTGAAGGAGAAAAGCTTAAAGTAGCAGAAAGACGAGGAAGATTTGATATACCTTGGTCTTATTTTATAGAGTAATTAGTAAGCTATTTTAATAAAGTTATTGATTTATCAATAAAAATAGTGCATTTTACTTTTGTTTTTCCATTTAGCTTAACTTTCATATAATCAAGTGTAAATTATTCTAACCAAGATAAGACTCTATTTTATCAGATTATTAACTGTCAATCCAATCATGAAATGATCGGTATGCGATGTTTTCTGACTTTGAAGCATATAACCAGCTTCCAAACTAAAAGTTGGCGAAATAACGTATCCAAAGCTTAAACCAAGTCGATTTCTATCAAACGTTTTGTCTTTTACAGCTTGTAAAAAAATTTCGTCATACGCTTTCAAATACCAAGTATTTTCGATTAATTTTGCATTATTTAGCGGAACAGTTGCAGTCAATTGATAACGAAATCTAAATTGTGTATCATTTTCTAAAAAGCGTTCTTCAACACGAAATCGATGCGCAAAATTAAAACGTTGTAACGCATGTTTTGTATTAAATTGTTGATACAAACGATGTTCGTGACTATGAGCATAATCATCTGTAGCAGTAGGAGTTCTGTTTTGAATGTAGGCGTAACCAGCTAAAATTGTATTGTTATTTTCGGTTAAATTGTATCCTATTCCTCCTCGAATCAAAAGTTGTTGTAATTGATCTAAATCTTCGTACGAACGATATTGTATATCCGATTGAAAATTAAAATCTTTATTGATTTTTTGATTGATATTTAAGGTACTCCAAGTCCTAAAATTACTTTCTTGCGCCTGTACACCGAAGTTGGCTAAAACAATAAAACTGGCTAATATTTTCTTCATTCATTCAATTTTAACGAAAATAAAAAAAGACACGAAAACGATTCGTGTCTTTTGTCAGTATATTTAAAATTTATTTTGTTGCCTCTTTAACTTTTGGTAAAATATCTTTCCCAAAAATTTCGATAGATTTCATCATATCCAAATGATTTGGTGCTCCAACATCCATATGAGCAGAAAAGCGAGTTAAACCAAACATTTCTTGATATTTCAAAATACGATCAACCGCTAAAGAAGCGTCTCCAACAATCAAATGTCCATTCGTAGAACGTCCATAGTCAAACTGTGGTTTTGTATATTTTGGCCAACCTCTACTTGCTCCAATTCTATTCATTTGTGCACCATAAATTGGAAAATATTCTTCAGCAACTTTTTCGCTATCCTCTCCAAAAAAAGAGTGCATGTGAACGCCAATTTGCATCGTTTTAATATCATGACCATTTTCGATATAAACTTGTTTATAAATTTCGAACAGATAGTTAAAATCGGCTGGATTGCCTCCAATAATCGCAAAAATAATAGGTAAACCTAATGTTGCAGCACGTACAATTGATGATTTTGTTCCGCCAACAGCAATCCAAATAGGTAGTTTTTCTTGCACAGGTTTTGGATAAACACTTTGATTAATAATTGGCATTCTAAAATTTCCGCGCCAATTGATTACTTCGTTTTTATTTAAATCTAAAAGTAAACGAAGTTTTTCATCAAAAAGAGCATCGTAATCGTTTAAATCATAACCGAAAAGAGGGAAAGATTCGATGAATGAACCGCGTCCAGCCATAATTTCAGCACGACCATTCGATAAATTGTCAACACTTGCAAAATCTTGATATAACTTTACAGGATCTGTAGAACTGATGACAGAAACGGCACTTCCCAACTTAATATTTTTTGTAACTGTAGACAAAGCAGCCAAAATAATTTCTGGAGATGAAACTGCATAATCAGGACGATGATGCTCTCCAATTCCAAAGAAATCTAATCCAATTTCGTCCATCAATTTTACTTCTTCTATAATCTCGCTCATACGTTGTTGAGGAGTTTGCGTATAACCAGTTTTAGAATCAATATGTAGATCGCCAAACATTCCTATTCCTAATTCCATACTATTTTAGATTTAGTCAAATTTACGTATAGAATTTTAGATTTAAATTGATGTAGGATAGTTAATAAAATATCAAATTTGTATATTTAATTAATGTATATATTCTGTTATGGAAGAATTTTTAGCAAAATCGGTTCAAAATGATTTGATTTTAATTTGTATATCGATTATAATTGGCGTTTTGATCGGTACGGAAAGAGAATATCGCAACAAATCTGCCGGATTAAGAACATTCATTTTAGTTAGTTTTGGATCTTGTTTGTTTACAATTCTTTCGATCCGAATTGGAGTAGGAAACCCAGATCGATTAGCAGCAAATATTATTACGGGAATTGGATTTTTAGGAGCCGGAGTAATTTTTAAGGACGATAATAAAGTTGCAGGAATTACGACCGCAACTACTATTTGGGCGACCGCGTCGTTGGGAATGTGTATTGGCGCGGGTTATGTCTATTTAGGTTTATTGGGAAGTGTTATCGTTTTGATTATTTTGGTTGGATTAACTTATCTTCAAAATTATATTGATGATTACCATAAAATTAAAAATTATACAATTCTCACAAAGTCGAAAGAGGAATATGAATATTGCCAAACATTATTTAAAAAATTTGATTTAAAATTTTCGGTTGCTAAGCAACATGCTACAGATGGAAATGTTTCTACAACTTGGTTGGTTAGAGGTAAAAGTAAACAACATAAAATGTTGATGAAACAATTATTAGATGATAAAATTATAAAAACCTATCAATTTTAATTAGAATGATAAACCTAACAGATGACAAAAATATTTGGTTAGATGAACCAGAAGACCACGATTTTCCTGCTGCGCAAGATTATTTGGAGTTAATTTTTAAGCCTGAAATAGCTGCTTCACTTGCTCAAAAATTATCGGAAGCCGAAACAATCATAAAAAAATCCAAAGATATTTTCAGAGCGAGTAAATTGAGTTTACTTCCTTTGGAGAATAGGCATGTTCAAGAGAATTTCAAAAAAATAAAAGCAAATAAAAAGCTTTCTCCAATTTTATTGGTGCGATCTGCAAACGAATTAATCATTGCAGATGGTTATCATCGCTTGTGTTGTAGTTATTATTTGACGGAAGATTTGGACGTTCCTTGTCGATTGATTTATGTCGAATAAAAAAGTGAAATCAAACCTTGATTTCACTTTTTTATCTAAATTCTATCCGTGTATTGCTTCTTTATTTCCGTAAGATTGAATCAAATTTCCTTCAAAATCCAACCATTCTTTCCAACGTTTGTCCACATCAACATCAGTGGAAAGTTTTCGAGCAAAATTTAAGAAAGTTGTGTAGTGATTTGCTTCCGAAACCATCAAATCATAGTAAAATTTTGCTAATTCTTCGTCATTAATATTTTGAGATAATGTTCTGAAACGTTCACAACTCCTGGCTTCAATCATCGCTGCAAATAACAAACGATCCACAAAAGCCATATTACGAGAACCATCTTTTTTACAAAATTTCATCAACTGACCAACGTAATCATCTTTGCGCTCGCGACCTAATTTGTATCCACGACGCTCGATAATTTCTACAACCATTTTGAAATGTTGCATTTCTTCGATGGCAATATCTGACATTTCTTGAATAAATTCGTCATGTTCAGAATTATACGCAATCATTGTAATCGCGTTTGTTGCCGCTTTTTGCTCACACCACGCATGATCTGTTAAAATTTCTTCTAAATTTCTTTCCGCAATATCAGCCCAACGTGGGTCTGTCAAAAGTTTTAATCCAAGCATTTTTCGAAAAATATTAAGTCCAAATTTACGAAATTATATTGTTTAAAGATTGAATGTGAAAAATCGTCTATTAAATGATTTTCTTTTCAATCATTTCTAACATCACATCCGATGCATGTTTGAAAGTTGGTGCTTGTTCCGTTAAACTTGCTGCATTTTTTTTGTTCACTTTAAAAATCAAATCTTTTTCAGTTGTAAATAATAAAGCGTTTGTAAATGGATTTTTGATGTAAGAACTCAAAATTAAAAAAGTCTGGTCAACACTATGAAATTGCTCAACTTCTTCAGTTTTATAACGAAAAGTGAAGGCAAAATTGTACTCATTATTTTCTAAAAGATGTAAACGAACAAAAATATTTTTAAGATCAGTATCTCCAATAGTTTTGGCCATTGTCAATTTTGCAAAAGTTCCTTCTTTGATACTTGATTTTACTTGCTCGAAAAATTCTTCAAAAACAGTTTGATAAGACATTTTATATAATTTTAGCTGCAAATTTACATTAAAATAAGCCAATTGGGCGCATAATATTTAATCTTCCGATTAACAAACAGAAAGCGTAATTTTGTGGGATGAAAAAACTTTTAATCATCGGTCAAGTTTGGCCAGAACCAACTTCTTCTGCGGCAGGAACTCGAATGATTCAGTTAATTGATTGTTTCAAAAAAGCTGAGTTTGAGATAACTTTTGCGTGCGCTGCTTCAAAATCTGATTATAGTTTTGATTTGATTTCGAAAGGTGTAAAAGAAGTTGAAATTCAGTTAAATGATGAAAGTTTTGATGATTTTGTCAAAGAATTAAATCCCGAAATTGTTCTTTTTGATCGTTTTATGATTGAAGAACAATATGGTTGGCGCGTTTCGAAAGAATGTCCAAATGCGTTGAAAATTTTGGATACAGAAGATTTACATTTTCTACGAAATGCGCGACAAGAAGCAACCAAAAAAGGAATTGAATTTACAGAAGATATATTGTTTTCAGATTTAGCAAAACGAGAAATTGCTTCAATTTTACGTTGTGATTTATCATTGATAATTTCGAAAAAGGAAATAGAAATTCTACAAAATCAATTTAAAATTGATGAAAAAATCTTGTATTATTTGCCTTTTTTAGAAGAAGAAATTACAGAAGAAAAAATCTATTCTTGGAAAAATTTTGAAGAAAGAGAACATTTTATGTTTATCGGAAATTTTATTCATGAACCTAATTTTAATTGTGTTCAAACCTTAAAAAAAGAAATTTGGCCAATTTTGAGAAAGAAACTTCCAAAAGCTGAATTACATATTTATGGTGCTTATGCAACGCAAAAAGTTTTGCAATTAAATAATCCTTCCGAACGATTTTTTATCAAAAATAGAGCTGAAAATGCACAAGAAACGATGTCAAATTACAAAGTTTTGTTGGCGCCGATTAATTTTGGTGCTGGTGTAAAAGGAAAGTTTGTAGATGCGATTCAAACCGGAACGCCTTCGGTTACAACGACGATTGGAGCAGAAGCAATGAAAGGTAATTTTGATTGGAATGGCTTTGTAGAAGATGATTTTGAAGCGTTTGTAGAGAAAGCTGTTTTGCTTTACAATAATGAGAAAGAGTGGAAAATTGCTCAACAAAATGGAGTCAAAATTCTGAACGAAAATTACAATAAAACTAAATTTGAAACTGATTTTTTAGAGAAAATTAAATCGATTGAAGCAAATTTAATCCAACATCGAAATCTAAATTTTATTGGTCAAATTTTGCAACATCATCATCATCAAAGTACAAAATATATGTCACTTTGGATAGAACAAAAAAACAAAAACCTTCCGAAATAGGAAGGTTTTTTTATGATTTTTAAAGAGGTAAATCGATATTATTGATAATGTAATCTGTATATTCTTTTGAATTTTTTAAGAAATCGTCACTACCAAAATTGACTACTTGATAGATGAAATTTTTTGTCTTAAAAATATTGATTTGTAGATAAACATTAGACTCTAATTCTTCATTGTAATAACTAATTTGTTTTTGAAAAGTTTCTTTTCCTTTACTTGTTTTAAATTGTTTTGTATTTAAAGATTTAAACTTAGGATTACTAGAATAATTTGAAACCGTTATATCCATGTAAGAAGCTAAATCATCAGAAATATTACCTAGTTTTAATTCATCAATATTTTCAGTAATGATAAAACCATAAGCTGTACTGTCGTTATTTTCCCATTGTACTATAGAAAAATCATTTGTACCAATTGTTCGCTGATATCCAGCTGGTAAATTTACAGAGAAAGTTTCAGAGCCAATTATTGTTGACTGCGCATTTGTATTGTTCATAAGACATAACATTAGCGTAAAAGCCAATAAAATTTTCTTCATATAAAGTATTGTTTTTTTTAAAAAATTATAAGTTTTATTCTACTTTGAAGCTATTTACAATTTTGACAAAATCGCTTTTCATTATTTCTTGATTTTCGAAACTGCAATATTGTAAAATCTGATAGACAAATTCTTTCGTTTCGATTACAGTTTGTAGGAAATAAATATGTCCAGATTCGGGATCATTTGTTTCAAATTCGGTATAGGCATAATTGAATCCCTGTTCGTAAGCAACATAAGGTTTTTTGATGTAATTAAACCCTTTTTGTGTTTTATATGGCTCGATAGAATTTAGCGTATAATCAATCATATCCAAATTAGAATCTGCTAATTTTAATTCATCTTTGTGTTCAAAAATCACAAAACCATACGAATTTGGCTTTGGAGCAAGACTTTCAAACTGAATAGTTGCATAATCATTTAACCCAACTGTACGCTGAAAATCTTTCGGAATAGTTAACGCAAATGATTCAGCTCCATGTATTTTCTGTTGAGCAAAAGCGGTAATACATGTAAAAAGAGAGGCGATGAATAACAATTTTTTCATTGGATGAATTTAGATGACGAATATAAAAAAAGCCTTGATTATCCCAAGGCTATAACGTTATTATTTAAAATAAATTGTTTATTTCGTTGAACAAGAATTATTTCCTGATTGACAAGGAGAAGTTCCTTCTACAATTTTAACACCTTCAACTTCTTTTATTTTACCAAAACCTCCAGCAACGTCAATCAAATTTTCGTAACCACGAGCGCGTAAAATTGAAGTAAAAATCATCGAACGATATCCTCCTGCACAATGTACTAAATAGGTTTCCTCTGGATCGATTAATTTCATTGATTCATTGATAAAATCTAATGGAGCTGTAATTGCACCTTCTACGTGAGAAGTTTCGTATTCACCTGGTTTACGAACGTCCAAAACTTTTAATTCAGTTTCGTCAACTAACTCTACAAACTCTTCTGGAGAAACCGAAACAATTTCATCGAAATCTTTTTCAGCTTCAACCCAAGCTTGGAAACCATTGTTCAAAAATCCGATTACATTGTCGTATCCGACGCGAGCCAAACGTGTTACTGCTTCCTCTTCTTCACCAATTTCTGCAATTAACAAAATTGGTTGTTTGATATCTGTAATTAATGTACCAACCCATGGTGCAAAATTTCCTCTAATTCCGATATTGATAGAATTTGGAATAAATCCTGCTGCGAAAGTTTGCGGGTCGCGAACATCTAAAATTAAAGCATTTGTATCTTCCGCAACTTGAATAAATTCGTCAGGAGATAAAGCTTTATTCGCACGTTCTTTCACTACATCCAAAGATTCAACACCCAATTTATTCATCATCACATTTTCTGGAAAATAGAATGGAGGAGGCATTAATCCTGAAGTTAATTCAGTAATAAATTCCTCTTTTGTCATAGTAGGATTCAAAGCATAATTCACTTCTTTTTGATGTCCTAACGAATCAAAAGTTTCTTTACTCATGTTTTTTCCACAAGCAGAACCCGCTCCATGTGCAGGATATACGATAATATCATTAGCTAAAGGCATAATTTTGTTTCGTAAAGAATCAAATAAATAACCTGCTAATTTTTCTTGCGTTAAATCTGTATTTAATTTTTGAGCTAAATCTGGACGACCAACATCACCAATAAATAAAGTATCTCCTGTAAAAATTGCATAATCTTTACCGTTTTCATCTTTCAATAAATACGTTGTACTCTCCATTGTATGACCTGGCGTGTGTAAAGCTGTAATAGTTATATTTCCTAAAGAAAAAACTTCGCCATCAGTTGCGATGTGTGCATCAAAATTTGGTTCAGCAGTTGGACCATAAATAATTGTAGCACCAGTTTTTTGAGCTAAATCTACATGTCCAGAAACGAAGTCTGCATGAAAATGCGTTTCGAAAATGTATTTGATTTTTGCATTGTCTTTTGTCGCTTGATCGATATAAGATTGTGTTTCTCTCAACGGATCAATAATTGCAACTTCACCATTGCTTTCTATATAATAAGCACCTTGCGCAAGACATCCGGTGTAAATTTGTTCAATTTTCATAAGAATGATTTAGTGTGTAAAAATACAAATATTTAAATTTAGAATTTTCCTCTGATGGATGAATTCTGATACTTTTCTTCTATTTAAACTCAAATAAGATTGATAGTTAGCCTAAAATTTATGAATGAAATCATAGGTTATTTGGCAATCTTTTTTAGATTAATAAATAATTCAGTTTTTGCTCTTGGTGGAATAG
>NZ_DLJI01000019.1:9814-21337 GCF_002484185.1 Empedobacter sp. UBA7620
TTTTGCTCTTGGTGGAATAGAATTGTAACAATTTTCCATGACTTTGAAATCAAAATAATCGTTGAAATACGTCTGATATTCAGTTTTATCACCTCCAAAAGGCGGCGTGTCATTTCCGAATTCTCTGTTGAATAATACACCAACTAATTTTCCGTTTTCGGCTAGTAGTTCATTCATTTTGATGCTATAACTTTGACGTAATTTTGGATCTAACGCACAGAAAAAAGTTTGTTCTAAAATCAAATCAAACTCACCATCTAACTCAAAAAAATCTTGATGAAGAACTTTGATATTGGGATTATGTTTAAATTTTTCTTTAATTTTTTCGACTACAATTTCCGAAATGTCAATCAACGTAATATTTGTAAAACCTTGTTCCAAAAGGTATTCTGCTTCGTAAGCATTTCCGCAACCAGGAATCAAAATACGGATATTTTTATCTTCTAATTGATCGATATACTCTTTTAGCGGAGTAGAAGGAGCTTTTAAATCCCAACCAGTTTGATTTGTGGTGTATTTATCGTTCCAAAAATTTTCGTTCAGTTCCATACTTTAAATTATTGAATTATAAATTCTTCGATGAACATAAAAATTGCCATTAAAATAATAAAGATAGCAAATGTTCGCTTTAGAAATTGTACCGGTAAAAATTTGTTGATGTAGGTTCCGACAAGAATTCCAACCATAGAAATTCCAATGAAAACACTCAAGAAACTCCAGTCAATTTTGATGTGTAAAGCATCACCAATAAAAAATCCGATAAGTGAATTGATGGCAATAATTACCAATGAAGTTGCCGAAGCTCTTTTCATATCTAATTTTGCAACCATCATTAATGCCGGAACAATCAAAAAACCTCCGCCAGCACCAACCATTCCTGTTAATCCTCCGATTAAAAATCCTTGAATTAATAAAACAGGATTTAGCTTATCATTTTTCTGATCAATTTGCTCTTCTTTCTTGCCTTTTAGCATAGAAATAGCTGCGAAAACCATTAGAATAGCGAATAAACCAAACATTGCCATTCGACGTGTGACGATAAAATCGCCTATAGAAAATAAATTACTTGGTAGAGCAGGAATTAAAAATGCCCGAACCAATGTAATTCCAACAACAGCTGGTAATCCAAATTGAAAAACGACTTTCCAATCAACCATTTTTTGCGAAGCTTGCTTTATTCCTCCAATCAATCCTGTTGATCCAACGATGCATAATGAATAAGCAGTAGCAATTTTTTCGTCGAAATGAAAAATATACGCTAAAATAGGAACGGCTAAAATAGATCCACCACCACCAAGAACTCCCATAATTAGTCCGATGAAGAAGGCGCCTACAAAACCAAAAAACTCTATAAAATCCATTTTTTTTCTCTCGATTTTTACAAATCTATAGCAAATACAATAACAATTACTATAGGTATATTATGAAATATTGTTGTAAATTAATACAAATGCCTACTAAATCAATAGACGTGTATTATTTTACTTTTTTTAATTATTATGCAAATTTGGTGTAACATTTTCAAAAAAACTGCTACTAATGTTACATAAGCATAATAGATAAAAAACTTAAAAACTACTAAATGAAGAAAATTTTTATGTCTATCTTATTTGCAGGATCAGCGTTATTTGGTCAGCAAATAAAATTTGATGAGTATACTCTACCAAACGGATTGCATGTTATCCTTCATCAAGATAATTCTGCTCCAGTTATTACAACAGGTGTTATGTATCACGTAGGTTCGAAAGATGAGCAAGTTGGTAAAACAGGTTTTGCACACTTTTTTGAGCATTTATTATTCGAAGGAACAGAGAACATCAAAAGAGGGGAATGGTTCAAAATTGTTTCTTCTCACGGAGGTTCTAACAATGCGAATACAACAACAGATAGAACATATTATTACGAAACTTTTCCATCAAATAATTTAGAATTAGGATTATGGATGGAATCTGATCGTTTGCGTCAACCAATTATCAATCAAATTGGTGTCGATACACAAAAAGAAGTTGTAAAAGAAGAAAAACGTTCTCGTTTAGACAATCAACCTTATGGTAAATTTTCGTACGGAGAAGCAGTTAATCCTCACGTTTTCAAAAAACACCCTTACCGTTGGAGTGTAATTGGTTCTTTTGAGGATTTAAGTAATGCGAAATTAGATGATTTCAAACACTTTAGTCAAACTTTTTATGTGCCAAACAATGCTGTATTAGTTGTTGCGGGTGATTTTAATAAAGACGAAGCAAAGAAATTAATTGAGAAATATTTTGGTGTAATTCCAAGAGGAAAAGATGTTGTGAAAACGGTTGTAAAGGAAGATCCAATTACATCAGAAATTCGTGCAACAGAATATGATGCAAATATTCAGATTCCTTTATTGGCGATTAATTATCGTACGCCAGATAACAAATCAAAAGATGCTTATGCATTAGAAATGTTATCAAGCTATTTAACAGGTGGAAAATCATCAGTTTTATATAAAAAATATGTTGACGAGAAAAAAGAAGCATTACAAATTTTTGCTTTCAATCGTCAAATGGAAGATTACGGAATTTATTCAATCGGAATTTTACCACAAGGAGAAGTTTCTTTGGATAAATTAGAAGGAGATTTACAACAAGATATAGAAAAAGTTCAAACAAATTTGATTTCTGAAGAGGATTACCAAAAAATCTTAAATGGAATTGAAAATAGTTTTGTGGCTTCAAAATCGGGTGTTCAAAACATTGCACATGCTTTAGCGGATGCTTATATGTTGGGCGGAGATACAAATAAAATCAACGAAGAATTGAAAATTTATCAATCTGTAACAAGAGAGGATATTCGTAATGTTGCTAAAAAGTATCTAAACAAAAACCAACGTGTAATTATTCATTATTTACCAGAATCTAAAAAAGCTGCAAAATAAAAAACAACCGAATTATGAAAACAAAAATATTATCTCTTGCAATCGCTTTTATGGCAGTTAGCTTAAATGCACAAGTGGCGATTCCAATGCCAAAACCAGGTCCAGCACCAACGGTTAATTTAGGAAAATCGAACGAATTCAAATTAAAAAATGGTTTAACAGTTATCGTTGTTGAAAATCATAAATTACCACGAGTTTCTGCGACATTAACAATCGATAATCCTCCATTTGCATTAGGTGCAAAAAAAGGAGCAGAGTCTTTGTTAGGCGAAATGTTGGGAACAGGAACAAAAACAAAATCCAAAGATGATTTCAATAAGCGTATTGAGTTTTTAGGTGCTCGCGTTAATTTTTGGGAAGAAGGAGCTTCTGCAAGTTCTTTGACTAAATACTTTAACGAGATTTTTGGTTATATGGCTGATGGAGCTATGAATCCAAACTTTACCGAAAGTGAATTTGCTGATGTTAAAAAACGTTACATCGAAGGTTTAAAAGCTGACGAAAAATCTGTAGAAGCTGCAGCATCTCGCGTTTCGAATATATTAGTTTACGGAAAAAATAATCCTTTCTCAGAATTTGATACACCAGCCCAAATTGAGAAAATTACATTGCAAGATGTGAAGGATTACTACAATACCTACTACAAACCAAACAATGCTTATTTGATTGTTGTTGGAGATATTTCGACAAAAGATGTAAAAGCATTGGCGGAGAAAAACTTTGATTCTTGGCAAACAGGAAAATTAAATATTCCAGCATTTCCAAAAGTAGAAGAAGTTACAAAAACGGAATTAAATGCGATTAACATGCCGAATGCAGTGCAATCTGTGGTTTCGGTTTCGTATCCAGTTCAGTTGACAAAGAAAGATCCAGATTATTATGCAGCGTTAATTGCGTCATCTATTTTAGGAGGAGATTTCAATTCAAAATTGAATATGAATCTTCGTGAAGCGCATGGTTGGACATATGGAGCACGTGGAGGAGTTTCTGATTCTCGTTACGTTGGGCGTTTCAATACTAATGCAACTGTTCGTAATGAAGTAACTGATTCTGCAATTGTTGAGACGATGAAAGAAATCAAAGGAATGACGTTAAACAAAATTGATCAACAAACGTTGAATGATGTAAAAGCGAAATTCTTAGGAAACTTTATTTTGACTTTAGAAAGTCCTTCTACAGTTGCGAGTCAAGCTTTAACTAAAAAAACAAATCAATTATCAGATAGTTTTTATGCAGATTATATCAAAAATATTAATGCAGTAACAATTGATGATGTTTTACGAGTTTCGAAAAAATATTTCCGTCCAGATCAAGCAAAAATCAATGTAACAGGGAAATTAGAGCAAATTGCTCCAGCTTTAGAAAAATTAGGCTACCCAGTTAATTATTACGATTCTTTCGGAAATAAAATAGATAAACCAACTTCTGGTGCAAAAACTACAACAGTTACTGTCGCTCAAATTACAGATAATTATTTTAAAGCTATTGGTGGTGCGGACAAAGTGAAAGCTGTAAAATCGATTGCTCAAAAAGGAAAAATTGAGACAATGGGAATGAGTGGAGATTATGCCATAAAAAATGCGGCACCTAATAAAACTGCAACTGAATTCACGATTATGGGAATGACTATTAAACAAGTTTTTGATGGTCAAAAAGGTTATATGTCTCAAGCAGGTCAAAAAATGGATTTACCAGCAGATATGACAGCTCCTTTGTTTAAGACAAATTCATTATTTACACCTTTGTCAGAGGGTTATAAAACAGCTAAAGTAGAAGGAATCGTTTCTGAAAATGGAGTTGAGTATTATAAAGTTGTTGCTGCTGATATTGATCGTACTGATTTTTATGATGTAAAAACAGGTTTGTTAATGAAATCTGAGCAAAAAATGAAATCTCCACAAGGAGATATGATTGCAACGACAATTAACAAAGGATATAAAACGTTTGATGGAATATTAATGCCTTCTGAAATGATAACGGAAACAGGTCAGCAAACGATCAAAATTGTTATTGATACAACAGAAATTAATAAAAACGTTTCTGACACAGATTTTAAATAAACAATTCTTTTAAATATTTTTCAAATTAAAAAGGTAATCCGAGTTTTTGGATTGCCTTTTTTAGTTTTATAAAATATAAGCTTCTTCTAAGAATCTATTTAATATAGATTTCTCTAACGTCTAGGTTTTAAAAATTATATTTAATGATTATTAAAACCAAAATAAAAAAGCTCACCTTTCGATGAGCTTTTAACATTTATAATATTCAAAGAAATTAATTTTTTGATTTTACGTGGTAAACTTTGTTTTGGAAATACCAAGCTGCAATAGATAAAACTAACATTGCGACTGCTGTTGCAGGAACCCAGAATGGAATTGGAATTGGATCTCCGGCTGCGTATGAGTGTAATCCAGATAAGTAATAGTTAACGCCAAAATACGTCATAATTACTGTCCAAACTGCCCACATTGCAGCAACGTTGAATGCAAATTTTCCTCTTAAACCTGGAACTAAACGCATGTGTAAAACAACTGCATAAACAATTACTGAAACGAATGCCCAAGTTTCTTTTGGATCCCAAGACCAGTAACGTCCCCAAGATTCGTTTGCCCACATACCGCCTAAGAATGTACCGACAGTAAGCAAATAAATACCGATTGTTAACGACATTTCTGAAACGTAAGTCATTTCTTTTAGAGAAATTTCAATCTTTTTATTTGGTTTAATCATCATGATAATTAATGAGAAAACCCCTAAAATAGCACTTAATCCAAAGAAACCATAAGATGAAACGATAATCGCAACGTGTACAATTAACCAATATGATTTTAGAACTGGTACTAATGGTGTAATTTGTGGATCTAACATAGAACCTCCATGCGCAAATCCCATCATAATTACAGCAACCATAGCTCCTGTTGTAGGAATAAATGCGTTTCGGTTTTTGTATAATAACAATCCAGCTAAAACACTAATCCATGAAATAAATACAATGGCTTCGTAACCGTTAGACCAAGGTGCGTGTCCCGTTAAATACCAACGAACACCAAGTCCTGCGGCTTGTATGATAAAGACAATAAATATTAATCCCAAACAAACATTGATAATTCGATGCAGTGCTTTGCTTTCTGAAAATAACTGAATGAATGATAAAATCATTAAAACTCCACCAACCATACAATAAGCAATCATCACCCAAAAGAAAACGTTGTATTTGTTGTATAAAACCTCAATCTCAACTTTTGTTGGAGAAGGCACAACATTTTTACCCCATTTTTGTTGGTATTTATCGATATAATCTACCGCATTATCTGCAGGCGTCCAATTACCATTTTCTAATCCTTTCGAAACCATGTTAAAATAAACACTAATCATTCCAAGTGCCATTGTATCGATTTCTACAGGATTTTCTTGTGTTTGATAAATCCAAGAAGTCCAACGCTCTGAAGGATCATTCTGAACTGGAATTATTTTTAATTGATAACCTTTTGCAGTTTGATCTAAAATATTGAAACGCTCTGTAACTTTAATTACTTCCTCATCAAATTTAGAACGCTCTGAAGGTTTTCTTGAGAATGCTTCGTTATAGGCTTTGTCTAATTTGAAACGAGTTGTTTTTGGATCAATCAAATTCATTAAAGATGTGTAACCATCTTCATTTGCGCTTGTAATTTTCTTTAAACGATCACCACCTTTATCACCAACTTCAATCATCGGAGCATTTACCCAATAAGCAGGATCTAATTGCAAAGAAATAAACCATTTATTGGCAGATAATCCGTGGAATTTATCTTTTTTGTAAACTTTTCTAAGGATTTCTAACGCTTGCGTATTAACAGGTTTTATACGTCCTTCGATATCTTGTGTAAGTAAATGACCAAATTTATCAGCGTGCTCGTCCGGAATTTTTACGTTCTTCGCTAATTCATCACCATCAGCCATTTTTGTTGAAAAACTACCAATATGTTCTGATGAATGAACATTACCTTTTTCCGAATCAGTCTGAATTTTTTGATGTCCATTTTTTTCTCCATCAGTAGTACTTGGATTTTGAGCAAATGCTAATCCAGAAAGTAAAAATAATGGAAGTAAAATATTTACTTTTTTGGTATGTAAACTTTTTAATAAAGAGTTTAATTGTGTAAAACGAGTTCCTTTCCAGAATAATGAAACAAACATTCCCCCAAATAATAAGAAGTATCCTAAATAGGTAATGTTAGTTCCCCACCAGTCTTGGTTAACTTGTAAAATAGTTCCGTCTTCTGTTGGGAAATAACTCGATTGGAAGAAACGGTAACCTTTATAATCCATTACATTGTTCATATAAATGTGATGTTTTGTTTCTTTTCCCTCGTCGATAACTGTAATGTTAGATTCGAAAGAAGAAGGATTTGTAGAACCAGGATAACGATCTAAAATAAAGTCATCTAAACGAATGCTAAATGGAACTTTTACTAATTTAGAACCGTAACCTAACGAAATATTCATTCCGTCAATTTGTACGTCAGCAGAATAATTTGTGACACCTTTTCCACCAACAATCGTCACTGTATCGCGTTTATCACCAACAATAACTTCGGCTCTAATTGCACCAGGTAGATTCTTTTCTTCTGCTTTAAATTTAGAACCTTGTCTATATAAAACTTCACCTTTGAAAGCCGGATTTGGAACTACAAATTGCGCTCCGTTGATTGTATATAACGAACGTAGTTTTAATGGAGCAGGAACATTAAATTCAACTTTTCCAGCACCTTCTTGCAATTTTTGCATGTCTGTAATTTGTCCAACTTGTTGTCCAGCCATTTGTACATATTCTCCTTCGAAAGGCGATTTGATAACCAAATTTTCTCCTTCTCCAGTAATTTGTACCGCACCATCTTGCGGTCTATTGTACGAAACTAAAGTTCCATTAACACTTTTTATTTCACCATTTCTGATGAAAACAGAATTACGTCCAGCTTGTCCAACTGTCACGATTTCTAAAACATTAATTCCTTCTTTTTTTCTTACAACCGTATCTAAAGCGTGAGGTACGTAATCAAAAGTTTTTAATTTAATGACTTTATCTTTGAACTGATATTCACCTTCAAAGTGTCTACGGAACAAAGAACTTGTACTATCTTTTCTGTCAAAATACGTCATATTGTATTGATGATTATCGTATGCTAAACGTTGTGTACCATCATCAACCATCATCTTGAAATAAGATTTGTACGATGTAATTTCGTTACTTGTTCCTCCTTCTGGAATAGGCATTTCACCCTCGAAACTGATGTAACGAGTAATTCCTCCTCCAATAAAAATAAACAAAAATGCTAAGTGGAAAACCAATAAAGGCAATTTTTCCTTTGACCATAATCGGTATCGTTTGATATTCATTAAGAACAAAACGATCAACCAAATCATTAATACCTCAAACCACTTTGCCTCGTAAATAACAGCTTTTGCAGTAGCCGTATCGTAGTCATTTTCAATGAAAGTGGCATAACCCATGGCGATTGCGTAGATGAATAGCAAGACCGTCATGGTTCTGGTAGAAAATAGATATTTTTCTAATTTACTCATTACTTATAATTGATTTACAAAAATAGGTGAGTTTATCAGATAAAGCATTAAAACTTAAATGATTTTTATTAGAATCAATGAGTTAATAGAATGTTAAATATATTGCACCGAAATTGATTTTAAATATGTGAAAAACATACTATTAATCAGAAATGTTTATAAAAAAGTATTTTCTTCAAAAATAATTTGTTAAGAAAATATTTAGAAATATCAAAAACATATCTTAAAAGGAATAACTTTTGTTAAAGCACAATAACCAATTATAATGATATGAAAAAATTAACTCAAATTTTATGTGCTGGAGCTTTCATTTTTGCTTTAGCAAGTTGTCATAACAGCAAGGCTGTTGCATACCAAAAAGATAATGGTACAGGCGGTTATACCGAAGAAAAGGTAAACAATGATACGTATATTGTTAGTTTTGATGGAAACGAATACAATAAAAAAGACAAAACGTTTGACTATGCTTTGTTGAGAGCAGCAGAAATTGGTCAGCGTAATAATTTTGATTATTTTGCAATTTTAAGTACGGTGAACGATAAAGTCTTGGAAAAAAGTAACAGCTATACAAAGTTAGATAATAATGATACGTGGCTGAAAGTACAATATTTCAAAAACAGTAAACCAATAAAATTTCAAACGGTTTATGAACCAGCTGTTGTAATAAAAGATTTGCATAAAAAATATAAAATTAAATAAGGATACAAACCACTCATTTGAGTGGTTTTTTTTTTGAATAAATTAACATTTTCGATGACACAATGTGGCGTTTTAACTTCTCAACTTTGTATTATGTTCGCATTGATAGATTGTAATAATTTTTACGCCAGTTGCCATCGTGTTTTTCAACCGAAGCTTCTTCATCAGCCAATTGTAGTATTGTCTAATAATGATGGTTGTGTAATTTCGCGTTCTGCCGAAGCGAAGTTAGCTGGAATTCCAATGGGTGCGCCTGCGCATCAATTTCAACGTATTTTTGAACAGAAAAAAATCAAAGTTTTTTCGTCAAATTATCAATTATATGCGGATATGAGCAATCGTGTAATGTCGATTTTATCGTTGTATTCGCCCGATCAAGAAATTTATTCGATAGACGAATGTTTCTTAAAATTGAATGGATTTGATCGTTTTGATTTGAAAAATTACGGATTAGAAATCAAATCTAAAATTTATCAGTTTACAAAATTGCCAGTTTGTGTTGGAATTGCACCAACTAAATCCTTGGCGAAATTAGCGAATCATATTGCGAAAAAATTTCCAGAAGTTCATCAAGGAGTTTATGTTATTCAGACTCAAGAACAAATCCATAAAGCGTTAAAATGGTTAAATATCGAAGATGTTTGGGGAGTTGGTAGACGAATGTCACGACGTTTGAGAATGATTGGTGTCAATAAAGCGTTGGACTTTGTACAATTAAAAGATGATTTTCTTCGGAAAGAATTTTCGATAGTAGGTTTGCGTTTGAAAAAAGATTTGTTAGGTGAAGCGGTGTTAGATTTAGAAGCGATTTCGGCAAAGAAAAGTATTGCAACGACGCGTAGTTTTGAAGAATATACCAACGATTTTGAATATGTAAAAGAGCGTGTTGCTACTTTTGCGGTTTCGTGTGCAGAGAAACTTCGGAAACAGAATTCGTCTTGCAATTTGGTTACAGTTTTTATTCAGACCAATAATTTTGATAGAAATAAACCGCAATATTACCGTACAATTTCGGTCCATTTACCTTACGAATCGAATTCAAGTATTACGTTGTCCAAATTTGCAATTAAAGCGTTTGAGCAAATTTATAAAGATGGTTATGAGTACAAAAAGGCTGGAGTAGTGGTATCTGGAATTGTTTCGTCAGATCAAAAACAATTATCGCTTTTTGAAGAAGAAAATCCAAATCATCCAGATTTGATGAAAGTCATCGATTTGTTGAACAAAAAATTTGGTGCAGCAAAAATAAAATTAGCTTCGCAAGATTTGAATAAAACGTGGAAAATGCGTCAAAATAATTTATCACCTTGTTATACAACGAAGTGGAAAGATTTGTTGGTGGTGTATTAAATGATAGAAAAATGAATGGAGAGATAAAAATGTTAGACAAAGAACTCAATCTTTTTGTGATAAATACAGATGGTGAGAAAAAATATATTCCGAATTTTGGTCATGTAAATGCTGGATTTCCTTCACCTGCAGAAGATTTTGTAGATGATAAAATAAGTTTGGATGAACGTTATTTAACGCATCCCGAATCTATTTTTTTGATTGTCGTTGGTGGAGATTCGATGTATCCTGTTTATCAAAAAAATGATATTTTGGTGATTCGGACAGATCTTATTCCGTTGCATCATGATGATATTATTGTTTCCGTTAATAATGAAGATTATACGTTGAAACGTTTTGATAAAATAAACAATAAATTAATAGCAATAAATCCAAATTACAAAGATTGTGTACAAATACACGAAAATGATGAGGTGGTTATTTTAGGTGTTGTGGGTGTTTTGGTACGAGAAAAAACGAATAGAATTTAAACCTTTGTTGTAACTTTTTTATAAAACATGCATCTTAATAGTAAAGATATGATGTTATGAGAAAATTTATTTTATTGTGTTTTGCAGTGATGTTGGTACAATCTTGTGTGACAATTTCAACTGTTTCTAATGTGTCAACGAATGCGTCAAGATATTTGAGTATTGATGGAATTTATAAAACAGAAGGAACAACATATTCGGCAACAAAAGTGATTAGACGAAATAATAATCAAATCGTTTTGGACTTTACACAAATGCAAGGAGAAGTTTATTATTTCTTGAAAACAAATCAAGATATAGAACTTGAATTAGATTATGAAGTGAAACAAAAAAATGGTTTAATGGATTTCTCGATAGTAGATTATACAGGAAAAGAATTAACTCAAATAGGTAGTGCTTCGAAAGGAAAAATGAATAAAAAAGAATCTATTCATTTAGAATCTTATAAAAGTTATAGAATCAATTTTAAAGGAGATGAGTTTAAAGGAAAAGTATCTGTTCAGTTAAATAATAAATAAAAATAAATAAGGTCGA
>NZ_DLJI01000019.1:21404-34690 GCF_002484185.1 Empedobacter sp. UBA7620
TCGACCTTATTTATTTTTATTGAAATGCTCCAATTGTAGGAGTTGTTCCTCGTGGTTGTCCATTGTAATCTAACGGATATTGTTGTGCAAAAGTTACTTTTCCTTTCCCTTTTGCTGGCGATTCGTTTTTCACCGCTAATTTATTTGCAAAATATTCTGTATTTTCAAACATCGGATCCAACGTAATACTTGCCAAGAAATTTGGCGCAGTTGTGACATTTAACGTTGAAGTATCTACATTATGAATAATATTGGTATCAAATAAATAATTGAAAGCCGCACCATCTTTTTTATCCAATAAAATAGCATTCGGCGTATTATCATTATAAAAAATACAATTCCCGAAGGTTGCTTTTGTTAAAGCCGAAACATTTTTATCATTGTTTTCATTACTCAAGAAAAGTGAATAAGCTGGACCAGCACCTGTCGCAAAATGGTAATAATTGGCAAAAGTAGAATGATAAAATTCGTACGAACCTCCATATTCTATTGCTAAAGTTGCCAAATTACTATTATTCATCACTAAATTGTAACCTGTAATTGTAGCGTTTGTAGCTAAAATTCCATACGATTGATTATTGACAATTTTGGCGTTACTAATATCTAATTTCGAGTTATTTACGTGTAAACCAGTATCCGCACCAATAATTTTTGTATAATTGATTTTCGATGTACTATTTGGAGCTAATTCGATTTTGTTCCATTGATCAGGAATCGAATCGTATTTGTTGTCATGACGCGCCGAACGAAATTTTACTTCTTCATTCAAAGCTCCATTCACAGTAAGTTTTGCATTGTTTCCAATTGTTAAACTTGCTCCTTTTTTGAAATAAACTTTAGCTCCTTTATCAATTGTTAAATCACTTGTAACCGTTAAATTTCCATCAATTACTTGGGCTTCGTTCACATTCCAATTTGCAGAAGAAATTGTAGCATCTTTTGTATGAATTTTAGCTTTTTCTATCCAAGAAAGTAACTTAATTTTTTTAGAAGAATTAGTTGTTTCAAAATTAATTTCGTCATCGTAAAGTGGATTAAGAGGCGCTTCTTGTGCATTTACTTCAACAAAAATAAATAAACTATCTTTTTTGCGAATCGGTACATTTTCGAAACTTGTTCCTGCTTTTCCGTCTACATTTATATTGAAAAATGAATTATTTCCACGTGTCAAATATATTTTTGGAATTACGCGATCATCATTCTCAGGATTATAAATTTTAAGAAGATAAGTTTCAGATTTAGAAAAATTATATACGGTATCTACGGAAACGGTATCTTTGCTAAAACGCAATTCAGAACTAATAGGATCATAGTCAAAATCATCGCGACAAGATTGAAAACCAATCAAAGAAGCAATACCAAGTCCGGCGATTAATGTTTTTACGTTCATAAAGTTATGATTCATTATATAAGTTTAAACAGCAAATAATAGGTTTTATTGTAGATGGACAAAGATAAAAATTAGATTTTTATGAATAGATTCACCAAAAATATTTGTACGAATTACTAAAATGTTTATATTTGCACCACGAAAAATGTGTACAAGAAGTGCAGGTTTAATTTTAAGAAGCCCATTACACTCGAAATTAAATTTGCTTAACGTATTGTTTTAAATGTTTTTTCAATAAAATTGATTGTAACATTCTGTAAATAATATTATCTTTGCACTCCAATAAAGTTAACAAAGAAGATTAAAAAAATGAAAAAAGATATCCACCCAACAAATTACCGTTTGGTAGCATTCAAAGATATGTCTAACGAAGATGTATTCATCACAAAATCTTGTGCTGATACTAAAGATACATTAGTTGTTGACGGAGTAGAGTACCCATTAATCAAAATGGAGATTTCTTCTACATCTCACCCATTTTACACAGGTAAATCTAAATTGGTTGATACTGCAGGACGTATCGACAAATTCAGAAGTAAATACGCTAAAAAAGGATAAGAATAGGCAACTATTTGCAATCTTTAAAATATATCAAAAACCTACAAGAATTTCTTGTAGGTTTTTTTAGTTTAATCAGGTTTTAATTATAAATTTGTAACGTTATATTAACACAAAAAATAGTTAACTCACATGTCTTTATTCGACAATACACAGTTTGCTTTCGAATCGAAATCAGATAAAGATTTAAAGAAAGCGTATTACTTATACAAGTTAATCGGAAGCCCCGCATTGACAAGTTTTGGAACTAAGTTTTTTAATTTACCATTTGCGGTAGATATCCCATTTGTAAAACCTGTAATTCGTGAAACAATCTACAAACAATTTGTAGGAGGAGAAACGGCAGAACAAGGTGTGGTTGTCGCAAATGAATTATTTAAATATCACGTAAGTTCTATTTTAGATTATTCTATCGAAGGATTAACAGAAGAAAAACAATTTGACGAAGTTCGTGACGTTATGTTACACTTGGTTGATTTAGCAAAATCTAATCAATCAATTCCATTTGTAGTTTTTAAACCAACTGCATTTGGTCGAATCGAATTATTTGAAAAAGTAGGAAAGAAACAAACGTTAACTGCAGAAGAAGAAAAATCTTGGGCAAATATTCGTCAACGTTTCGAGGCTGTATGTCAAAAAGGATATGAGTTAGATGTTAATATCATGGTAGATGCAGAAGAAACTTGGATGCAAGGTTCTGCAGATGATTTGACTGACGAAATGATGGTGAAATATAACACAAAGCGTGCTTTAGTTTGGAATACGTTGCAAATGTATCGTCATGATCGTTTGGCTTATTTGAAAGAAATGTATGCAAAAGCAGAACGCGAAGGATATTTCTTAGGATTCAAAATTGTGCGTGGAGCATATATGGAGAAAGAACGTGCACGTGCGCAAGCTGAAGGTTATCCATCTCCAATTCAACCAAACAAAGAAGCTTCGGATAGAGATTATAACTTAGCGTTAGAATTTATTGCTTCTCATCATGAACGTTTTGGTTTATTCGCAGGTTCGCACAATGAAGAAAGTTGCGAATTGTTAATCAAATTGATGAACGAAAACGGAATCGAGAAAAATAATCCAAATTTTTGGTTTGGACAATTATTCGGAATGAGTGATAATATTTCATTCAACTTGGCGCATTTAGGATACAATATTGCTAAATATTTACCATATGGACCAATCAAAGAAGTAATGCCTTACTTGGTTCGTCGTGCGCAAGAAAATACATCTGTTGCAGGACAAACTGGACGAGAATTGATGTTGATCGAAAAAGAATTAGAGCGTCGTAAAAAATCGAAATAATCGTGTTTTTATATCAAGCAAAAATCCACTCAATTTGAGTGGATTTTTTAATTAATTATTATTTTTCTTGATTTTAATCTTGCCTTTATGTTCGTGATACATCATACAAGTTGCTTTATTTTCTAACTCTTTGCATGTTTTTTCAAAATCATAAATAACACTTACTATTTCACCTTCTTTTTTGTCCGAAAGCATTTCATTATTACAAACCAAATAATCCTCTTTATCATCAACACGAATGTAAGTTCCTGTACAATCTCTCACAATTGTTCCTGTAAATAATCGATCGTGTTTGATATTTGTACTACAAGAAGATAGGGCTAAAGTAAAGAGAGTAGTTAATGTGAAAAGTAGTTTCATATTTTGATAAATTAATAATCATAAATATAAAGTTTTTTATAGAGTAAATAAATAGAGCTTAACTATTTTAAAAACTTTTTTCATTAAAATTTAGAATAACCAACATCATCGAATCTTGTAAAGAAGTCACTTGATGAATAACTTTTGGCGGAAGAATATATTCGTCAAATTCTTTTAGATTGACAATCTCAATTTTTGAGTCAATTTCTATTTCACCTTTCAACATCAAAATTTTTGCATTTACAGGTAATTGATGATCGATTAATTTCAAACCTTTTTTCAGTCCAAAAGCAACAACACGCGTATCATCATTTCTGAAAATGATTTTTATAATTGGTTTTTCCGATTCCGAAATCTGATCTAAAATGGCATGTAACATAATGATAGTTTTTGAATTCTCTTAAAATTAGTATTAATTCTTCAAACTGTCTGAAAATGAAATATTAATAATTTGTGAAATTTTAAGCAATGGTAATCTTCATTCTTAACACAAAAAAATGTTTAACTTGCGTTTTTAATCCTATAAAATGACAATTAATTATTTTGCCGAAATTATTTTACCCCTTTCATTAAATGGAACATTTACGTATCATCTTTCTGAAATTGATTTACAGCAAATTAAAGTTGGTCAGCGTGTTTCCGTGCCTTTCGGAACGCAAAAATTATATACAGGAATTGTACATTCTATTCATCAAAATGCACCAGAGTTATACAAAACAAAGGCGATTCATGCTTTTTTGGATGACGTACCTTTGGTCACGCAAACACAAATTAATTTTTGGGAATGGATGGCAAATTATTATATGTGTTCGTTGGGTGATGTTTTCAGAAATGCTTTTCCTTCTGCGTTAAAATTAGAATTTCAAACTTTTGTTCGATTAATTAATCCAAATTATGAAACAATTGAAGAATTAAATGATTATGAATTTTTAGTTTTTGAAGCATTGAAATTAAGAGAAATAATTTCGGTTGAAGAAGCAGCTTTAATTGTGGATGAAAAATCAGCAATTCCAACACTTAAATTATTAATTGATAAAGGAATTATTCGATTAGATGAAAAACTTAACGAAAAATATACGCCAAAAATTGATAATTATGTCAGATTACATCCTGATTTAAAAGGAAATGAAACTGCTTTTATTGAGATTTTAAATCAATTAAATAAAGCGCCAAAACAGCGCGAAACTTTGTTGCAATTGATTACATTAGAGACGCAATTACAAGAAAAACCGCTAAAAGTGGCAGATTTTGTAAAACAAGGAGCGACAAATGCAGTACTTAAATCGTTAGCAGAAAAAGGAGCGGTCGAAATTTATCAACATCAAACTTCTCGTGTAGAAGAACAGGAGAAAGATGTAACTGAGATTTCAGAATTGACATTGAAACAAACTGCTGCTCTAAATCAAATTAAAGAAGATTTTAAAGATAAATCGACTGTTTTGTTGCATGGTGTAACATCAAGTGGAAAGACAGAAATTTATCTAAAATTGATGGAGCAAGTAATTGCGAAAGGAAATAAAGTGTTGTATTTATTGCCAGAAATTTCGGTCACAACGCAAATTGTTCATCGCATTAAAAAACATTTTGGAGAAAGAGTAGGAGTTTATCATTCGAAATTCAATCAAAATGAACGTGTCGAATTGTGGCAAAAAACCTTGAATGGTGATTTCGATATTATCATTGGTCCACGAACAGCGTTGTATTTGCCTTTTGATAATTTGGGAATGATTATCGTCGACGAAGAGCACGAATCGTCTTACAAGCAGATGGATATAAAACCATTTTTTCATGCACGCGATATGGCGATGTTGCTTGGAGGAATGATGAACGCAAAGGTTTTGTTAGGTTCGGCGACGCCTTCGGCTGAAAGTTATTATAATGCAAAAAATAAAAAATATGGTTATGTCGAATTAACGGAACGTTTTGGAAACATAAAATTGCCCGAAATTAATTTGGTTGACCTCAAAAAAGCGCAAAAGGAAAAAGAAATTACAGAAGATATTTCACATACACTTCGTGATGAAATTTTCAATCAATTGCATCAAAAAAAACAAGTCATTTTGTTTCAGAATCGGCGTGGATATGCACCGATTATGGAATGTAATACGTGTGGTCATACGCCCGAATGTCCAAATTGTGATGTCAGTTTAACATATCATAAATTCTCGAATCAACTAAAATGTCATTATTGTGGTTATGCGCAAGCGAAACCCTTGCGTTGTCCAAGTTGTGGTTCGCACGAATTGAATACAAAAGGTTTGGGAACGGAGCAGATAGAACAGCAAGTTCAAACGATTTTTCCTGATGCAAAAGTTCGAAGAATGGATGTAGATTCGATGCGCGGGAAATTTGCTTACGAAAAATTAATTGAAGATTTCGAGAATAAAGAAATTGATATTTTAATTGGAACGCAAATGATTACAAAAGGTTTTGATTTTGGAAATGTTAATTTTGTTGGTGTTATTCGAGCGGATTCTTTGTTGAATTTTCCAGATTTTAGAGCGCACGAAAAAGCATTTCAATTGTTAACGCAAGTTTCTGGTCGTGCAGGTCGTAGACAAGAGCAAGGAAAAGTATTGATTCAATCTTTTCAACCTGAACATCAGATTTTGCAAAATGTTACAACTTACAGTTATGCGCCAACGATGAAGGATATTTTGTATGAGCGCAAAGAATTTTTGTATCCGCCTTATTCTCGGTTAATCAAGTTGCGTTTCAAGCATAAAAATAAAGAACGTTTGGATAAAACAGCGGCTCAATTGGTTGTTTTGCTTAAACCAAGTTTTGATGCAAAATGTTTACTTGGTCCTGAAGCGCCTTCGATTGGACGAATCAATAATTTGTATATCACAGATGTGATGATTAAAATTCGACCAAATCAATCACCTCAAAAAGTAAAAGATTTAATTCAATCAAAAATAGATCAACTGCATACAATTGCGGCTTTTCGCTCTGTACGAATTGATGTAGATGTAGATCCAGTTTAAAATAAAAACCTCCCAAAAGTTAACTTTTGGAAGGTTTTTTTGTTAAGATTCTAGGCTTCTTAAATATTGTTGTTGCAAAGATCGACGTCTACCTTTCATAAATAAGAATAGATTTAGCATTAACATTATTCCTAAATAAATGGCGAATCCTCCAATTTTTGTGCTTAATCTTACAATTAAATCTTCGGTTGTTGCGATAGAAGTCATGTAAACAATTAGCATGGCGAAACCAATATTCAAAAGATAAAAACCAATTTTGAACAATGAATTTGTTGCGCTTGCAATATCTTCTTTTTGATGAAAAATATCGTACATAAATATTTTTCCATTTTTGAATAAAACGTTAGAAACTGCGATTGTCATTAATATTGCCACTGGTAAGTAAACCAAATATGCAATTAGATTGTAATTTGTCATAATTTGTTGTGTTTAAGTGTTTATTTTTTTGCTTTTTCTTGCGATATAAATAATCGATAAATTAATAAAATGTAATATTCCGAGAATTAATAATATAAATCCAATTTTGTAGGACAAGGACGAAAACATAATGGTAATGGAATCAACTCGCTCCCAATTTTGTAAACTTATTGCCGAAAATCCAAGATTGACCAAGTAATAACCAATCAATAAAAGATTATTAATAGATTGACAAACAGAATGATTGTCGATTAAATTTGTCAGGTATATAAAACCAATTTTATACACTTTCCAACCAACAAAAATGGTGATGTAGAAAGTAATAATTAGATAAATGATATACGAAATAATATTATGCATATTGAATTTTCAATAATTTTTGAAACTTATAATTCAAAAAAATACGAATTGATTATTTCATCAAATTCGTGATTTTTCCTACCAACCAATGTTCATCAGACTTTATGGCAAGGTCCATTATATTATTGATTTTTGTCGAAACAGAAGATAAATCTTGTAACAATTTTGCAAATTCTTTTGCATCATCAGATTGATCGTCAATGTTTTTTAATGATTCTAAAAAATCAATTACCGGCTCTATTTCACGCTTTCTGCGTTCTTTTGTAATTTGTTTGAACAAATACCAAACATCTTTATCGGCAACAAAATATTCTTTACGTTCTCCTTTTATCAATTCTTTTCTCACAATTCCCCAATCCATCAAAGCACGCAAATTCATGTTTGCATTTCCTCTCGAAATTTGCAGTTCTTCCATGATTTGATCAGTAGAAATTGGTTCGTTGTACGTTAATAATAATGCATGAACTTGTGCCATTGTGCGATTTATTCCCCAATTAACAGCGAAAGTTCCCCAAGTTTGAACAAATTTTTCTTTTGATTCTTCTAATTTCATTGCAATTATTATTTACACAAATATATATAAATTTCTAAACTTTCAAAAATTATTGAAAATTAATTTTAAAAAATATTTCATTAACAGATTCTTAGATAAATCTTAAACTTGCTTGTAACATTTTTCTGATAATTTCGACTTATCTGTTATCTTTATTGAAATTTACAACAATCTATGATATCTATTCGAGATTTAAATAAATCCTACATAATGGGAAAAAATAAACTTCACGTACTCAAAGGAATTAACCTTGAGATTGCGGAAGGTGAATTTGTTGCGATTATGGGATCTTCGGGTTCAGGGAAATCAACTTTATTGAATATCATTGGGATGTTGGACGAGCATGATACAGGTATTTATGAATTGGATGGCGTTAGAATCGAGAAATTAAACGAAACTAAAGCGGCTAATTATCGAAACAAATTTTTAGGATTTATTTTTCAATCGTATAATTTAATTGGTTTCAAAAATGTCTTAGAAAATGTTGCCTTGCCGTTGTATTATCAAAAAGTAAAACGTTCGGATCGAAATAAAATTGCGCTTAGTTATCTGGAGAGAGTAGGGTTGGAGCCTTGGGCTACTCATATGCCAAACGAACTTTCGGGTGGACAAAAACAGCGTGTTGCAATAGCGCGTGCTTTGGCTGCAAAACCAAAATTGTTATTGGCAGATGAGCCTACGGGAGCATTGGATACGAAGACGTCGCAAGAAGTAATGCACTTGATTCAAGAAATTAATGACGAAGGTAAAACTATTGTAATGGTGACGCACGAAGATGATATTGCAAATATGTGTAAACGTATTGTTCGTCTGAAGGATGGTGTAATAGTAAGTGACGAAAAAGTAGAACAAGTAAGAGTTTAATGATTTTCGGATTTCAAACTTCGTCAATCATAAATCAAAGAATCGTAAATATAAAATATGTTTGATACAGACCGTTGGAGCGAAATATGGTCGTCCATTGCAAGTAATAAATTGCGTACGGCATTGTCGGGTTTGACAATCGCTTTAGCGCTTTTTGTGTTTATTACATTGTATGGATTGGGAAATGGTTTGCAGAACGGATTTCAACAAGAATTCTTTAAAGCAAATTCATTAAATATTACTGTTAACGGCGGAACGACAACTGAGCCTTACAATGGTTTCAAACAAGGACGTACCATAGAATTGGACGTAAAAGATTTTGATTTTATTAAACATTCTTTTCCAGATGAAATAAAATCGATTGTAAGTACAATTTCAAAAAGTGATACAATTCGAAATGAAGCTAATTCAGGAAGTTATTCGATTACTGGAGTTTATCCAGAATATGAATCAATGATTAATGAAAATGTAACGCTTGGTCGATTTATCAATAAAAAAGATATGGAAAATCAATCCAAATCAATTGTTATTGGACGATTGGTTGCGCAAGATTTTTTTCCAAATCAAATTGCTATTGGTAAGTATTTGCAATTAGGTTCAAGTATGTATCAAGTGGTTGGTGTTTTCGAAAGTAAAGATGGTGGCGATAATGCTGAGCGTGCTTTGTATGCGCCTTTTACAACATTTAGAACGATTTATGCGACGGATAAAGTTTCATCAATTATTGTAACGCCAAAAGATGGAATGGCTTTGGCTGATATATCTAAACTAGCAAATGCAATCGAATATAATATAAAAGGCCGACACAATGTTGCGCCTTCTGATTATGGTGGAATTTGGGTGCGAAATGCAGCCGATGCAATGGAAGATACCAATCAATTTTTCTTGATTTTGACAATTATTGTATTTGTAATTGGTGGAGGAAGTTTGATTGCAGGAATCGTAAGTATCGGAAATATTATGGTGTTTAGTGTAAAAGAGCGTACCAAAGAAATTGGTATTCGAAAAGCTTTGGGCGCAACACCAGCCAATGTTTTGGGATTGATTTTACAAGAAGCAATTATGATTACAATTATTTTCGGAGCAATAGGAATTGCTTTAGCGGCACTTGTTGTAGAAAATATTGGTGATAGTTTAGAAGAATATTTTATTTATAATCCAGGCGTAGAAACCAATTCGTTGGTCATGGCTTGTATTATTTTATTTGTTGCAGGAACAGTTTCTGGATTAATTCCAGCTTTGAATGCAGCACGTATTAAACCTATTGATGCTTTAAGAGACGAATAATGAACTTTATAAAATTTGTTTTTGATCCAGATGCTTGGAGCGAAGTCTATGCGGCGATTCGTAAAAATAAATTGCGCACTATTTTGACGATGATTGGTGTCGCATGGGGAATGTTTTTATTTGTCTTATTGTTAGGCGTAACACGTGGTTTGCAAAATGGTTTTGACCGAAATTTAGCAGATGCCGCAACCAATTCATTATTTGTTTGGGGAGGAACAACATCGATGCCGTATCAAGGATTTCAGAAAGGTCGCACAATTGAATTGAAAATGAGTGATGTTCGTCAAATTCAGGCTCGTTTTCCTCAAATTTCGTTGTTAGCACCTCGAAACTCTAAACCAAATTCTATATTAACTTACGGAACAAAATATAATTTTTACACGGTTAATGGAGATTATCCAGATCAAAACCGAATGTTTGGGAAAGATATTATTCAAGGTCGTTTTATCAATGAAGATGATATCAAAACTGAATCGAAAGTTTGTGTAATTGGAATTGAAGTAGCGGAACAATTTTTTGGTGATAAACCAAAACCTTTGGGAAAAGAAATCAGAATTAGCGATAGTTATTATACAATTGTCGGCGTTTACGACACACCTTCTTCACCTGTAGAGAGCAAAGATCAAGTGTTTATTCCGTTTACAACATTTCAAAAAATATACAATCAAGGGGAAACGATTCAATATTTAAGTTTGAGTTTGCCTAATAATTATGATATTGTTGCATTCGAAAAAGAATTAAAAACATATCTGAAACAGATTAAAAATATTTCGCCTGATGACGACCAAGGAATTGGAGGTTTTAATTTAGGTGAAATGCTTGGGAAGATTATGAAATTCGTAAAAGGAATGCAATTCCTAGCAATTGTTGTAGGAGGAATGACATTATTTTCTGGAGTTATTGCGATTGCAAGTATTTTATTGATTACGGTTTCAGAACGTACAAAAGAATTTGGAATTCGAAGAGCATTAGGTGCGATTCCTGCTCAAATTCGCGGGCAGATTTTGTTAGAATCAGTAGTTTTAACATTAATTGCAGGTTTAGGCGGAATTATTTTTGCAGCACTCTTGCTAATGGTTCTCAACGAAGTCATCATTCCATCAAATAAAAACATACCTTTATATAATGCATCAATCGATTTGTTTACACTTTTTACAGCTTTAGCGGTGATGGTGGTTATGGCAACTTTAGCGGGATTGATTCCTGCTCAACGAGCAATTCAAATCAAACCTATTGATGCATTGAGAGATGAATAACTAAAACTTAACAGATATAAAAGAATGAAAAAATTTCTAAAGATTTTGATGATTGTCGTTTTTATCGGTGCTGTAATCGGTGTGATTGCGTATTTCGGTAAAAAGAATAGCCAAGACAATGAAGTTTATGAAACGACAACACCTTTTATGGGAAATATCGAGGTGAAAGCTGTTGCAACTGGTGAAGTAAAACCGTTGGAAACAATTGAAATTAAGCCAAATATTTCAGGTGTTATAAAATCGATTAATGTTGCAGAAGGACAATATGTAGAGCGCGGTCAGTTGATTTGCGAACTGAAAGTTGTTCCTAATGTTCAATCGTTAAATGCAGCTCGTCAGTCTATTCAAGCGGCACAAATTACGGTCGATCAAGAACGTCGTAATTTTAATCGAACATCTACTTTATACAATCAAGGTGTTTTGCCTCGTGCAGATTATGATAATGCAAATGCAACATATAAATCAGCTCAACAACAATTAAAAGCTGCCGAAAACGATTACAAAGTTGCGCAAACAGGTATTGCTCCTGGTTTGGAAGCTTATGCAACAACGCGTATTACGGCAACAACTTCGGGAATGATTTTAGATATTCCTGTTGAGGTTGGGAATATGGTTCAGGAGATCAATAATTTCTCTACAGGAACGACGATCGCTACGATGGCTGACGTTAAGAAAATGATTTTCCAAGGAAAAGTTGATGAAGCTGAGGTAGGTAAATTAAAAGAAGGAATGAAAATTAATGTATCGATCGGTGCGATTCCGAACAAAACTTTTACAGCGATTCTTGATTTTATTTCCCCTCAAGGAGTTGCAACGAATGGAGTAGTGCAGTTCGAAATTAAAGCGCCGGTTCAATTAGATTCTGATAATTTTATTCGTGCAGGATATTCTGCAAACGCTGAGGTTGTGACGCAAGAAGCGAAAAATGTATTGTTGGTAAAATCAGCGCATGTTCGTTACGACGAAAACCAAAAACCATATGTTGAGATTCTCACTTCTGGTAAAGGACAAGATGCGAAGTACGAAAAGAAATACATCACTCTTGGAATTACAGATGGTGTGAACGTTCAAGTAAAATCTGGCTTGAAAAAAACAGATAAAATCAAAATTTGGAATACCGATTTAGAAAAAGACAAAAACGGTAACGGTCCACATTAATAAGATAAAAAAGGAGAACTAAGTATTCTCCTTTTTTATTTCTGTTATTCCGATTTTATAAAAACTTAATTATGATGTCATATTGAATTCGTTTCAATATTATATATTAACTATATTGAATAACCTATTCTCACTTTGCGACAATTCTTCCCGAGTAGATAACCACAAAGTATCCGCTGTTGCTTTGCTTGATTCAGCAAACCATCATCGTCTAATCATTTCATTGCTGTAAAAATTATATAACATCGACCCAAATATAAAAAAAACAAATTCTCCTGTATAATCGAATTTAAGAACGACCTTTCAATAAAAAGGCGTTCATAAATGAAGAAATTCGAAGCGAAGAAAAAGATTTAGCCGATAGGTTTTTAAATCTTTTCGCGCAGAATGATTCATTTTAGCCTTTTTGTTGAGGTCTTGATTTTTTTGTTTCGTTTTTTTATCAAGAAAAAAATGAAAGTAAATATTAATTTTTCACATAAATCTCTCTATTTCGTCTACCGTTTAGCGTAAACCGTCAAATATTTCAAAAAATATTTTCCATTGTACCAGCGACTTAAGGAAAGAATGTAAAATAAATGTAAATTATGTTTGGAAAAACAAATAATGCAGGCGTATATTTGCAGCCGCAATACGAAAGACGAGTAGTATTGTAGTTGACATAAGGACTTAGTAGCGACAAAAATTATTTAAAAATAAATTTGCGAGAATCTAAATAAGTATTATCTTTGCCATCCGATTCCGAAAGGGGTTTTTGGAGTGAAAGTAAGAATTGACTTATTGAAATAAAA
>NZ_DLJI01000019.1:34953-35218 GCF_002484185.1 Empedobacter sp. UBA7620
ATTCGAAGTTGTAAAAAACAGGTACTACGTACCAAACAAAATAATTTACAATGGAGAGTTTGATCCTGGCTCAGGATGAACGCTAGCGGGAGGCTTAACACATGCAAGCCGAGGGGTATAGTTCTTTCGGGAACTAGAGACCGGCGCACGGGTGCGTAACGCGTATGCAACTTGCCCTACTGAAAAGGATAGCCCTTCGAAAGGAGGATTAATACTTTATAACAGATTTAATGGCATCATTAGATTTTGAAAGATTTATCGCAGT
>NZ_DLJI01000033.1:0-6862 GCF_002484185.1 Empedobacter sp. UBA7620
TTTTTGCTGACGATTTACAATTATAATAATAAAAAAAAGTTAAAATGAAATATAATTTTAAAAAACATGATTGGGACGGAACAATGGTTTTTGGAATAGAGTCAGAACAGAGTACAATTAATAATATTGGTAGTTGGGATTGGACTTCAGAAAAAGTTCAAAAAATTATAAATGGAATAGAAGACAGTAAAACCAAACCCAAAGGAGAAGAATATACATGGGGCAATGAAGATGTCAACCTCTATTCGAATAAAAATGGCGTTTTGTTAATAGATGTTCTAGCTCAAAGAGGTAAACAATATGATCCAGATATTATAACATTAAAATTAACGCACGAAGAAATTTTAACATTTCTAAATGATTTTAAAAAATTTGTAGAAGAAAACAGTTAATTTTAAAAACCGCTCAATGAGCGGTTTTTCTTTTTAATAAAAATCCATTTCCACTACGTCAACTTTTGACACAAGCGGCTGTTACTTTTGTCTAAAATCACAATAAAATGGATAAAGTAACACAACAACGCATTGCAACTTTACATCCTTTGGTTAGAGAAGAAGTGGCACAAATTATCAACGAAATAGATAAACGATTAACAGGACGAGCTAAAGTGCGTATTACACAAGCTTTACGAACATTCGAAGAACAAAATAATCTTTATGCGCAAGGTCGTACAAAAAAAGGATTAAAAGTAACGAATGCTAAAGGTGGACAAAGTATTCACAATTATGGATTGGCAGTTGATATCTGTTTAATTATCGATGGAAAAACGGCAAGTTGGGATATGAAAACCGATTGGGACGATGACGGTTTAGCCGATTGGATGGAATGTGTTTCAATCTTCAAAAAATATGGATGGATTTGGGGTGGAGATTGGAAAAATTTCAAAGACGGAAGTCATTTCGAAAAAGAGTTTTTACAGACTTCTAAGGGAAAACAAAAAGTAAATAATTGGAGAGACCTCATCAAAATGAAACAGGACAAATTGGGCTACATTATTTTCTAAACAATTCAAAAAAAACACAAAAAAATGAAAAAGAAAATTACTATTCTCTCCATTGACGGAGGAGGAATACGAGGAATTATACCTTGCATCATCCTCCGTTATATCGAAGAGCAAATACAATTATTAGATAACCCATATGCCAAAATAGGTGATTATTTTGATTTGATTGCAGGAAGTAGTACTGGAGGTTTATTAGCTTCTATTCTGCTTTATCCAAATGATCAAAGAACAGCAAATTATTCGATTAAAACAGCATTTGATTTATACACAGAAAAAGGAAATGATATTTTCAATGTTTCATTTTGGCAACGATTAATCAATCCGTTTGGATTATTTAGTGAAAAAATTTCTGAAGAACAATTGGAAAAACATTTAGCTGATTTCTTTGGTAACCTTGAATTGAAAAGTTTAATAAAACCATCGTTAATTACTGCTTATGATTTAGAAAATAGGAAAGCTAAATTATTTAATTCGTTTAATGCGCATGTAGATTCAAACAATTTTCAGGTAAAAGATATTTGTCGTGCAACATCTGCTGCCCCAACTTATTTTTCTCCAGCTCAAATCAAATCAAAGTATGGCCAATTGTTTACGTTGATTGATGGAGGAGTTTTTGCAAATAATCCTGCTTTGTGTGCATATGCAGAAGCTCGAAAAATTCCTTTTGGAGATTTGTTTCAAGACCTAGAAAAACCAAATTATCCTTCAATCAAAAATATGGTAATCGTTTCTATTGGTACTGGAACTGTTTTGAAAAAATATGCGTACAATAAATTTGAGAATGCAGGAAAGCTAAAATGGATAGAACCACTTATAGATATTTTACTATCTGCAAATGCAGAAACCGTCGATTATCAATTGTCTCAAATGATAAATACGTTAGGCAAGCGAAATCGTCAGAATTATTATCGAATCAATCCATCAATTAAGAATGCATCTTCTGAGATGGATGATGTCCGAAAAGAAAACATTGAAGCATTGATTCAAGCAGGATTAAGCTATGTTGATGAGAATAAAGAAGTATTGCATCAATTGGCACAAAAGTTAATTAAGAATAAAGTTTCAAATCAAAATTCCATTACGACAACTTTTGGCACAATCGCCGTATAGCTTTGTATTGTAAAAGAAAGAGCGCTCTTTTATAATTAAAAACCACAAATTATGACAAATGATTATTTAAGAGATCTCGACGATTGGGACGAGGAGTCTCAGCAAATTTTATTGTCTTTAGCCAAAAATAACGAGTTTATTTCTTTTGAAGAATTGGAAAAAGGAGTTTTTGGAAAAGACCCATTTGAGAAAATTAGAATTAATGAAAATTCTAACCGATTAGTAAGTCCATTTTACAAAGAATTTGGACTAGAAGAAGGTGAAAGTATAAAAGTAGATGTTCCGATTTCTATTTTTAACTATACAGGAAAAAAAACTTCCTCTAATAAAAAATCGACAGAAGAAGATTCTCCAAATGAAAAACCAAAGGAAGTACACGGATATGCGTACGAAACTCATGTACAAGTAGAAGATACTGGTACAAAGGTTTTTGAAGCCTATGATAAAGAAAAATCAAGCTTTAATCCATATCATGTCAAATTGTATTATGAAAAATTGAACAACCAATATTTTAATTTTAGTGGACGAAACTGCATTGTAAATATAGGGAATACATATTATCAAAATTTTATGTCACAATTTCCTAAGCAGAAAATCAGAAGTTGGTATGACAATAGAACAAAATCAATTATTGTAGACTCTATTGAGTTAGAAGCTAAATATACCAAGCTTGTTTTAGATTCTGTTCATCAAGACAATCAACTATCAGAAGTTGATATTTATAAAGCAATCAAACTAAATGCTTGGTCAAAAAGCGAATCAGGTTCTATACTTAATGCAATCGGGAGTATAAACGATGGTATGGCAGAAGCTGTAGCTAAAATAGCAGAATTTATTGGAAAAAGTAAAATAGCAGAAAAACGTTATTTAGCTGATAGAAATGATTATCAACCCTATTTAGTAGAAAAAGCAGTTTCTTCTCCAACAGTTATTTCTATCGGAATCGGAATTTCTGTTTTAGAAAAACTTGTACAGAAGAATCTTAATTTATTAAAAAAGCTGAATGTTGAGAATTATTTACCATCAGGTTTCAAAAAAGTAATAGAAGAATTAACAGGTTTTACAACCAAAGTCAATACTATGATAAAATCTGCTGTAACTATTGTAGCAGATATAGCAGGAGAATATCTGAAACTTGTTAATGCTTTTGTTTGTGGTTTGATTAATGGATTAATCAGCCTTTTCGAATTTCTATTTCAGATTATTTCTTTTATCATTGGTTTAGATGCTTCTATCAAAAGTTATAATGATTATTTAGAACAACAAAAAAATATTGAAACATTAGAGGAAGTTCTTAATTTTTTATTCTCCGAAACATCCGCTTTTTTGGATGGTTTTATAGATCTTATTAAAGATTTAAAAAACTTAAGACTTAAGGATTTTGAAGCATTAATCAAAAGTCTTTTTGAAAAATTAGGAAATATCTCGAGATACCAATACGCTTATTACGCAGGAAATATTGTATTTGAAGTGATAGTTGGGGTTATATTGGCTCTTCTTACTGGAGGTTCTGGTAATATTGCTCAGGCAGTTAGTAAATCAGAAAAACTAATTCAATTTCTTAAAATCTTAGGACGCGAATTTATTTCTACTGTTACTTTTGGTATTACAGATTTATTAGCATTTTTCCGTAAATTAATCCAATCCTTTGCAAGAGCATGCAAAAACGGTTTTAAAGGATTTATAGAATGGATACGTTCTTTGTTAAATAGAGAAGGAAAACATCTGGATGAGGTGTTAGATGAAGTTGAAAGAAGAAGTTTAAAAAACTATTCTAAAACTGAAATCTTAGCTCTGTTAGTACAAGATAATATTAATAAATTTTATAATTCTACACATCTTGAAGCAATTTATAAAAAAGCTTTACAATTAGATATGAGTCTTGAAGATTTAAGAGGTTTTGTTAAAACAGGTAATATAAAAGAAATTAAATCAGTAGAGTTACTAAAACAGATGGACAATTACATTAATATCGTATTAAAAAGAGGTTATCCTTTTGGTTTTAGAAATTTAAAAGAATTTGAACAGTTTTGTGATATATTAAAAAGTGAACTAAGTTCAATTGGTTTATCAACTAACGATATTAGAATACAAGGATCGTCTTTAAGAAAATTAAAACCAAAAGATTTAGATCTAGCTGTTTTCATTGATGATAGTAATTTTAACAATTTACTTCGTAATGCTTTTGAAGGTAAAATTAAATTAAATGGTAAAATAGTAGATATTTCTAAAATGAGTGACAAGGAGCTAATGAATCTTTCAGAGAATATTTTCAAAAATGATAAAACAAATGCGGTATCTAGAACTTTTGCATTTGCCATGCAAAATAGGAAAATAAGTGGATTGACTAAACCTAGAATAAAAGCTGGGCATCGAAAAATAATAGAACAGCTAAATAAAAAATTTTATAATTTAAGAATTGATGATATTTCAATTCAAACTAGAGGAGGTAAATTAGAGTTAAAACCAGATTTAAAAATTAAATAACTATGAAAAAATTTGAATACAATGGATATATAAGATCCTCATATCCTATTATATCTAAATGGTTAAATAGAAGCTTTAAAAATATCATTGAAAAATCAAAAGTAGAATTTATTTTAAAAGAGAGCAGAAAAGAACTTTATATTTATGATGATTTTAATGGTGGCTTTTTATTCAGTGCAGAATTTTTAGGGACATTTGATGAAGCTCAAAAATTTATCAATACAATTGTTGATAATCTAAAAAAGAATGGTATTTCATATTATCAATTTCAATGGAACGAAATTGATAAGGAAGGAAATCAAATAGGAAAAGAATATGAAATAAATTCTTAGTCTAAATTTAAAATTTTTAAGAGGCTGTCCGAAAAAGTCGGGCAGCTTTTTTTATAAAAATATAAACAATTGAATATTGAAGATATTTCCATTCAAACTAAAGGAGGAAAATTAGAATTAAAACCAGATTTAAAAATTAAATAATTATGAAAAATAAATATGTTTATGCAGGATATATAAAAATTGAATATGATAAAATGAAAGCTATAATGAAATCTATATATGGTAATAAAATTAGAGATAGATTTGCTTCAGATATTCAGCCTGAAATTAATTATGAAGATTCAAACACATTCATATATATATCAGAGTCAGATGAAAATGCATTCTTATTTAGCGCCGAGTTTTTAGGTAAATTTGATGGAGCTCAAAATTTTATAAATACTATTGTTCAAAGTTTAAAAAAACATGGAATATTATATTATCAATTTGAATGGAATGAAATTGATGATGAAGGAAACCAAATAGGAGAAGAATATGAAATAAATTCTTAATCTAAATTTTCTAAACCGCTTCGTAAAAAGCGGTTTTTATTTTTTCTTAAATTACTCCAATCCTTTGCTAGGGCATGTAAAAACGGTTTTAAAGGATTTATAGAATGGATACGTTTTTTGTTAAATAGAGAAGGTAAACACCTGGATGAGGTGTTGGATAATGTTAGTAAAAAAATTGACGACCTTATTCCTAATAGTAGAAAGTATTTAAAATGAGGAGGTGATTCTACTAAAACATTTGCAGAAAATGCAGGATTTAAATTACAAAAATTTGTAAGCAAAACCAAAGTTTTTGGACAAAGTGAAGATTATACTTGTGTAGCTACTTCACTTAAAATGGTTTTGAAAGATAAAAATATTGTAAAAAATGAAGAATATCTTGCACAAGCATTGAATACAAATAAAGATGGAGCAAGAATTAAAGATATTCCAGATGCTTTATATAATAGTTATCTTGATGATGTGGTAGCAATTTATGAAGAAAAAATAAAATTTTCTAAATTACTCGAGAAATTAGACGTTGAAGATAAAGCAATTGTAAGTGTTGGTACAAACGAATTTAAGGGGCACGCTATGGTTTTGGAGAAAGTGGAAAATGGAAAAGTTTTTTTACGAGATCCTTTGCCTATACATCAAGGGGCTTCCTATACAATGAGTTTAAAAGATTTTGAAAAAATATTTAATGATAAAGCAGTAATTATTAAAAAATAAAAAAATGACAGAACTAGTAAATATAAAATATAATACAAAGGGAGAAAAACCTCAAAAAGGTTATCAAATTATTTATGTTAGAAGTATACCACATGCAAAAGAGGTGTTAGACAATTTTAAGAATGCAGTACTAACAATTTTAAAAAATATTAAACTAAATGATGAAGACTCAAAATGGAATAATTTATTACCACAAGGAATAGTTACGAAAACAAAACAATTAGATAGTGATGATTATGCAAATGATGAATTTCTAACTGATATTGATATATCTATTTATAAATATCAAAAAATTAAAGATTGGGAATGGTATAGCTCTTTAGAAGTAGAAAATGGTTTTGATATTATCGTAAAAGGTAATTTTAATACTTTCCAATTTATCAGTTTTATTCATTGTCAAAATGCTCCATTAGCTAATATCAGACTGGTAGATGTGGACAAAAATAAGATGTATGAGTTAAGGACTATCAAAGATTATACAACATATAAAATTTTAAAGTAATTATTAATAAAACCGCCTCATGAGAAGCGGTTTTTATTTTTTCTTAAATAATTTCAAAAACTAAATTTCATTACGACAAGTTTTGACACATTCCTGTAGTTTATTTGTATTATCAAAATAAGGGAAGAAAAGTAATTAAAAAAAAATTCCTTACGACGACTTTTGGCGTATCTGCCATCTAAATTTGTCACTATAATAAAACAGAATACAAAAAATATATCTA
>NZ_DLJI01000053.1:0-107650 GCF_002484185.1 Empedobacter sp. UBA7620
TTTTTATTAAAAGCCTCAAGAAATAATCTTGAGGCTTTTTTTGTGGTTATACTTTTTTGTAAAAAGTACAATGTACAAAGTAAAATGTATTAAGTATAATGTAATTCTTACTTCAACGCATCTCCAAACTATGTTTTATAAAACAAGAAGCTTCCTTTTTACAACTAACTCAGAACTTACTACTCATAACTCTAAAACATGCTTATAATCCCCTCAAGGGGATATTGTTTAGAATTTTATTTTGTTAGCCTTAAATCTTACGTCTCATAACTTATCAATCAAAACTTATAACTTGAAAAAGATTCTTCACTCCGTTATCGCTACATTCTGAATGACAGTTTTTATTTTTGCTTACAACTTACAACTTACAACTTACAACTTACAACTTACAACTTACAACTTACAACTCAACCCGCGTTAGGGATAGTAGTGGAAATCCTTTTGTAAGAATTGGATTTTCTGTAATCACCTCAATCTTCTTCTACAAAAGATTGCAACGCATAGTCCGACCGAAGGAACGCCCAAATTAATTTTTGTTAGGCACTATAAATTATTTGAAATTTATTAATTTATATAGATCATTTACTTTTTTAATAGAATCATTATCTAAATAATATAGGAAAAATAGGTTCTTGTCTATCTCAACAAAACCAGTAATCATATAAGATTTTTCGTTTTTTGATTCAATTAATAAATCAGGTTTATAATCATTGTTAATATCTAGCTCAACTATACCTTTTAAAGCATAAAGCTTTATTCTATCATTTATAATTGAATCGATGGGATTTCCTTTTATATTATAATTTACAATGGGTTTATGTATAAAGAAATCATCTGGAAAGTACATTTCTTCATATTTAGTATTTTCAAAATTATATACATCAGGACTCCGAAAAAATGATATTTTTTTCATCATTCTTTTATTAATTTCGATAATTTCTCCTAAGTTATATATCCTTATGATTGATTTTATTTTATCATCAATTGTTTCAGGATTGTATGTGTAATTTAAATTTACTTGCCTTACTTTATTTGATTTGGAATCGAAATTTACTGTAATATTCTTTAAGTTTTTATCGTCAACAATTGAAAACAAGTGAGAATTAAAAGATTTTAACGATTTAAATTGTGCATTATTTACAGGTGGAACTTTATAATAAAGTTCATTATAAGATTCAAATTGATAATTATTAAAAGTCTTACGAACTAAATATAAAGTATAAGTTGCAGAAAGTACCAATAATATAAAGGATAGAAATATAAATATCTTTTTCATAATTAATTATTATCGAAATATCAATTGTAGTAGCTTTCATAGATGCTTTTAAAAGTGTTATCCATTCATATTCATTATCCATAAATATATGAATAAAAAAGAATTACACATACAAAAAAAAGCCCAACCGAAGTTGAGCTTGTATTTATCCAAAATAAAATGAATCTCTATCATTTAGAAAATTGAAATGCTTTCGAGTTTTATCTTGTTCTTCTTTATCAATTTCGAATTGTAAAATTTCGGGATGATTGTTTATTGTTTCCAAATCTTGTCCCAATGTATCAAATAAATGTGAATCCCCTTGATACTGGAGATTATAGCCATCTACTCCAATTCTATTTACGCCAGCAACAAAAGCCATATTTTCGATTGCTCGTGCTTTTAGAAGTGAAATCCAAGCTTCTCGACGCGCTTTGGGCCAACTTGCGTTACAAAGTATCAAATCGTACGGATCTTCTTCTGTATTGCGAATCCAAACAGGAAATCGTAGATCGTAGCAAACAATAGGACGAATTTGCCATCCTTTATAATCTATCGTTACAATTTTATCCCCTGCAGAATATACCCCAGCTTCTTTTCCGTAACTGAACAAATGTTTCTTATCGTAAATGTAAATAGAGCCACTTGGACAGATGAAATAAAATCGGTTATAGTATTTATCGTTTTCATGCGTAGAAATGCTTCCAGCAATCGCAGAATTTAATTCTTTGGCTTTATGTTGCATCCATTCGAAGGTTTCTCCAAAAGGCTTTTGACCAATTTTTTCTACATTCATCGAAAATCCCGAAGCAAACATTTCTGGTAACAATATAATATCAGTTTGATGATTGGCTAATAATTCATCTAAATAAGCGTGATTAGCTTTTGCATCTTCCCAGATTACATCGTATTGTATTAATGATATTTTAAGTTTATTCTGAATTTCCATTGTTAATAAATTTTTGATCTAATTTTGGTTTATTAGATTGATTGATGATGTAATACATAAAGATAAATATAAAAAAACCAATAAACGAACCACCAACAGTATCAATCGCAAAATGACGCGATAAGTAGATTCTACTAATTGCGATACTCGGAAAATGGAGTGCGAAAAATAATTGTAACCATCTGTTTTTGGTTAATAAACATAATGTCATCGAAATTATTGCGGCTGTTAATGAATGCCCTGAAGGAAAAGTTGAAGCCATTTGTATCGCATAATCTTTGACTAGAATAATGTCTATTTTTTTCTGCGTAAAATAATATCCAGGACGTAAAACTTGTTCGAAATAGACATTCTTAAAGAAAACACTAATTGTTGTTGCAACTGCTCCAGAAACTAATAAATAATAAAAATATCTTCGAGTTGTTTTCCAAAATAGATAACCAAGAAGTATAAAAAATAAATAATAGGTTCCGAAATCGGTATAAAAAACAAAGAGTTTATCGAGATAATGATTGCTGTACTGATTGAAATGCAGATGTAATTCGTCGCGTCCATAATATTGCGTCATAGCAATTACAGCAAAATTGTAGATGAAAAATACGACAAAAAATGGCCAAATTCTTAGAAATAAATCTTTTTGTTGATTCATTTGAGTTGGGTTTTTAAATAAAATTTATGATGAGATTCCAAATAAAGTCTAGAATGACATTCATTCAAATTTAAGCAAAAAAAAACTTGACTAAATAGCCAAGTTTTAAAACGTTTTAATATTGTTTAAAAAAATTATTTTACTTTTTCTACGATTGCTTTGAAAGCTTCTGGATTGTTCATCGCTAAGTCAGCTAAAACTTTACGATTTAATTCAATTCCAGCTTTGTGGATAGCTCCCATAAATTTAGAGTAAGACAATCCGTGTAATCTTGCTCCAGCGTTAATTCTTTGAATCCATAACGCACGGAAATTTCTTTTCTTTTGACGTCTATCGCGGTAAGCGTATACTAAACCTTTTTCTACTGCATTTTTAGCAACAGTCCAAACGTTTTTTCTTCTTCCGTAATATCCTTTTGCAAGTTTTAAAACTCTTTTTCTTCTAGCTCTTGACGCAACTGCGTTTACTGATCTTGGCATAATTTTTAATTTTTTTGTAGTGGGCGAGATTGCTCTGCTTTAAGGCCCATCGACAGGGTTAATAATGAATTAATAAACCAAATAAGAACACGTTCTTATTTTAATCTTAATTGTTGTTTTACTGAATGAACATCAGCTTGATCAACTAAACCAGTTTGAGTTAAATTTCTCTTTTGTTTAGTCTCTTTTTTTGTTAGGATGTGGCTTTTAAAAGCGTGTTTTCTTTTAATTTTACCTGTTCCTGTTAATTTGAAACGTTTTTTCGCTCCAGATTTTGTTTTTAATTTTGGCATGATTACAAATATTTAAAATTAAAACGTTTTTTATTTTTTGTAAGATGATAAGAACCTAATTATTTCTTAGGTCCCATCATCATAATCATTCTTTTACCTTCAAGTTTTGGCATTTGTTCTACTTTTCCAACATCTTCCAATTCTTGAGCTAAACGTAACAATAAGATTTCTCCTTGATCTTTAAAGATAATAGAACGTCCTTTGAAGAAAACATATGCTTTCAATTTTGAACCTTCTTCTAAGAAAGATCTTGCGTGACGTCTTTTGAATTCGTAATCATGATCATCTGTTTGAGGACCGAAACGAATTTCTTTTACGACAACTTTCTGCTGTTTAGCTTTAAGTTCTTTTTCTTTTTTCTTTTGTTCGTATAAGAATTTTTTGTACTCTACGACACGACAAACAGGTGGAATGGCTTTTTCACTGATCATTACCAAATCTAAACCTTGTTCTTCTGCAAGTTCTAAAGCTTTAGCTATTGGATATACACCAGGTTCTATACCTTCTCCAACAACGCGTACTTCTTTCGCGTCAATCTTATCATTGATCTTGTGTTGATCTTCCTTAATTACTCTGGCTGGACCTCTGCCGCCTTTTCTTCTAATTGCGATAGTTATTCTGTTTTAAATTATTTTAATTTGATTTGTTCTTTCATGAAGTCGATAAATGCTTGAATCGTCATCTCTCCTAAATCACCTTCTCCGTGTCTTCTTACAGAAACTGTACCGTTTTCTGCTTCTTTTTCACCGATGATTAACATGAAAGGAATTTTACCGATTTCGGCATCACGGATTTTTTTACCAGTTTTCTCGTTTCTACTGTCAATCAGTCCGTTAATTTCTTCTTCGGCCAGCAAATTTAATACTTTTTCTCCATATTCCACATATTTTTCACTAATTGGTAAAATTGTGAATAAATCTGGTGTTAACCAAAGTGGTAAATTACCTGCTGTATTTTCTAACAAAATGGCAATGAAACGTTCCATAGAGCCGAATGGCGCACGGTGAATCATTACTGGTCTGTGTTTTTCGTTGTCTGCTCCAGTGTAAGTTAAATCAAAACGTTCTGGTAAGTTATAATCCACTTGGATTGTTCCTAATTGCCATTGACGTCCTAATGCATCTTTCACCATAAAGTCTAACTTAGGTCCATAGAATGCAGCTTCGCCATATTCTACAACTGTTGGTAAACCTTTTTCTGCTGATGCTGTGATAATTGCTTGTTCAGCTTTTTCCCAGTTTTCATCAGATCCGATGTATTTTTCTTTATTCTCTGGATCTCTTAATGAGATTTGAGCCGAATAATTATCAAATCCAAGATTTGTAAATACATATAAGACTAAATCAATTACTTTTTTGAATTCTTCTAATAATTGATCTGGTGTACAGAATAAGTGAGCATCATCTTGAGTAAATCCACGAACACGAGTTAAACCGTGTAATTCTCCTGATTGTTCATAACGGTAAACTGTACCAAACTCTGCATAACGCTTTGGTAAATCGCGGTACGACCATTGAGAAGTTTTGTAAATCTCACAGTGATGTGGACAGTTCATTGGTTTTAACAAGAATTCTTCTCCTTCGTTTGGCGTTTTAATTGGCTGAAAACTATCTGCACCATATTTAGCGTAGTGACCAGAAGTTACATACAATTCTTTTTGACCAATGTGCGGAGAAATCACCATTTCGTAACCCATTTTTTGTTGCTCTTTCAATAAGAAGTTTTCTAATTTTCTTCTCAAAGCAGCTCCTTTTGGTAACCAAAGTGGTAAACCTGCACCAACTTTTTCTGAGAAAGCAAATAAACCTAGTTCTTTCCCTAGTTTACGGTGATCACGTTTTTTTGCTTCTTCTAATAACTCAAGATATTCTGTTAAATCTTTTTGTTTTGGGAATGTAATACCGTAAACACGAGTCAACATTTTGTTTTTCTCGTCTCCACGCCAATAAGCTCCGGCAACATTCAAGATTTTTGCAGCTTTCACAATTCCAGTGTTCGGAATGTGTCCACCACGACATAAATCTGTAAAATTATCGTGAGTACAGAAAGTAATATCTCCATCATTTAAGTTAGAGATTAATTCTGTTTTGTATTCATTGTCTTTATACGTTTCTAATGCTTCTGCTTTCGAAACTGAATATAATTTGAATTCAGCTTTTTTCTTTGCATTCTCTAACATTGCTTTTTCTACTTTCGCAAAATCAGCTTCTGTAAATTTATCCTCACCAAAATCAACATCGTAATAGAAACCTTTGTCAATCGCAGGTCCAATTGTTAATTTAGCATTTGGATAAAACTCTAAAATAGCTTGCGCTAATAAGTGAGCAGATGAATGCCAAAAAGCTTTTTTACCCATTTCATCATTCCAGGTTAACAATTTGATCGTTGCATCTGTGGTGATTGGGGTTGTTGTTTCAACTTGTTGATCGTTTACTATAGCCGAAATTACATTACGTGCTAAACCTTCACTAATGCTTAGCGCCACGTCCATAGGAGTTACGCCACTCTCATACTGTTTTACACTTCCATCTGGAAGAGAAATGTTTATCATCTTACTTTTAGAATTTGTACTAAGATGCAAAATTACGAATTTTCTGTAAGTTGACGAAATTTTTGAAGAGTTGATTTTAGCTAAAATATTAAGTAAATAGTTGAGCTATTGTTTTGAATGAAATTATCTTGTTTTAGATAAAACTTATATTGAATTATTTTTTTATAAACTTTAAAATTTCGTTCGATTCTTTTGTTTTAATATAATAGATTCCAGCCGCTAAGCCTTGACAATCAATTGTTATATTTGATTGATTATTAATGCGAACCGATTGTATAATTTGTCCAACTGAATTGTAAATAAAAAGTATATTATTTTGAGCATTTAATTGAGTTTTATCAACTCCAATTATAATTTTATCATTCGTAATGTTTTCTGATTTTAACCAGATAAAAGGTTTTGATTCAATTGATTTTGTACTTAAATTCTCATGAATTTTAAATTGCATCACAATAGGTAAATGATCGCTCATATTGTACAAATTAGTTCGCAAAGTTTGTGAGTAGATACCTGTACAATCAGAATCTTTAACATCTTTATTCAAGCAATCTCCATTATTTCCATATGCTTTATAACTATCATTTACAAAAGAAAAACGTGTGCTTTTTTTGAAGTTTTCGCTCATCATAATAAAATCAAAACGATCATCCAAACCGCCACTTGCTCCTGCATTAGTTCCGCTTCCAAAACCTATGTTAGAAACGCGTGTACTTTGAGTGTGTAAATAACTAAAAGCTGGATTATCTTGCCAACTTCCAGGCGCATTGAGTGGATCAATCATCAAAATAGCATTTGCTGGATTGATGATTTCTTGATATGCTGGTTCTGATGAATTATAAAAATTAAAATCTCCAGCAAAAAGAACATATGTATTAGGTTGTGTTAATTTTTTCAAAGATTTTGTGACTTCTTGCACCATTTCCAAACGCATTTGACGATTTGCAGGTCCTGTACTCGATTTTAGATGCGCAACAAAAACTTCTAAATGAATAGGATCGTTTGAAGTAATATTTAATTGAAAAGAATATTGATTGATGTCACGATAAACTGTGGGGATTTTTTGTTGATTAACTAACGTCAATTTGCGTGTGTTATAAAAAACCATTGTTTGTAACGGATCATCTAATTTTGTTGTGTCAGCTACAAAAAGTGCGCGAGCAAATTTATCCGGTTGATTTTGCAAAGATGTATTTAAGATTAAATCAGCGCCATTTTCTGTTACTAATTCACAAATCATAAATAAATCTGGTTTGTATTCGTCTAAAATATCTCTTAAGATCAATTGACGATTTTGAGGAAGTGAATTCGGAAATTTGAACACATTATAAAACATTGTATTTAATGTTTCTTGCGAAAAAATAGAAACCGAAAGGATTAAAAATAAAAGGAGTAAATTTTTTTTCATGTCAATTGATTTTAGTTTTACACTTCAACTTTTTTTAAATCTAAGAAATTAATTTAGAATATCTTAAAGTTATTAATTATCAATTGAATAAAAAATTTTATTTCTGAAAACTGATGAATTTAAAAAGAATTATTTTAGTTAAATTATGGTGAGTTTTTAGATGGATTCAATAAATTATTTACTTGTATTGTTGATACAAAAAAAATCCAGTTCGAAAAGAACTGGATTTTTGAAATATTTTATGAACGTGCTCGTCTGAAATATAAAAACAAAGTTAGTAATCCGAAGACGATGTTTGGTATCCACGAGGCGACAAGTGGCGAAACATATCCTTTTTCGGAAAACGTAGACGTTGTTTGCGAGAAGAAAATGTAGACAAACGCTAACGAAATACCAACTGCAAGATTGATTCCGATTCCTCCACGACGTTTTTTAGATGAAAGCGATAGAGCCAAAAGTGTCAAAATAATAGTTGAAAATGGACCGCTCAAACGGTTATTTAATTCATTTTCGTATGTATTTACATTGGCCGAACCTTTTGCTTTTTGTTTCTGAATAAATTCATTCAATTCGAAGGTATTCATTGTTTCAGCAACATATTCTTCTGGTAAAATTTCGTCAGGAGAAGCTGGCAACTTCAAATTTGTATTGGCTTCGTAATTTAACTTTTCTGTTTTATCCTTGTTAATATCACGCGTGTAAACACTCATTAATGCATAAGTAGAATCTTTATCATTCCAATTAAAACTTGAAGCAATGATTTGTTTTTTCAACTCAGTCGAATCAAATTTTTGATACATAAAAGAACTTCCTAACTTTTCTGTTCTGTCATAACTATCAACAAAAACAAATTCGTCAGGAGAAATTTGCGAACCGATACGTTGTCGTTTATAATATTCTTCCTTGTCGTTATTACTCAATAAATGGGTGTATTGGTATTTATTTTTTTTAATATTTGCCCAAGGCAAAACCACATTTCCTACTACCAAAGCAGAAACAGCTAAAAATATAGCAACCCAAATATATGGAAGTGTAAATCGATAAAAACTAATACCACCCGAAAGTACACCTACAATTTCGGTTTGCATCGTCAGTCGTGATGTAAAATAGATCACAGTGATAAAAACGGCAATTGGTAAAAAGGTGTTAATAATCCAAATAGACCAATAAGGGTAAAATTGGGTTAAAGCCGAAAAAGCTGTAGAACCACTATCATTAATACGTCCTAATTTTTGACTAAGATCGACAATAACGGCGATAGTAGACAAAATCAAAACCATGAAGATAAAGGTTCCGATAAAGTTTCGGATGATGTATTTATCAATTATTTTCAAACTACAGACGTTGTTTTAATTGTGGAACAATTTGTTCTTTCCATTGAGCGAAATCTCCTGCTAAGATATGCTGTCTTGCAACTCTTACCAAATCTAAATAAAACGCAAGGTTGTGAACAGATGCAATTTGTTTTCCTAACGCTTCGTTGGCATTGAACAAATGACGAACATAGGCTTTTGTGTAATAACTATCCACATAGCTTGTTCCGTTTTCGTCTAATGGTTCGAAACAATCTTTCCATTTTGCATTTTTCATATTCATAACACCATTCCAAGTGAATAACATTGCGTTACGCGCGTTACGTGTTGGCATAACACAGTCGAACATATCAACTCCAAGAGCAATACATTCGATGATATTCCAAGGTGTTCCAACTCCCATTAAATAACGAGGTTTATCTTGTGGAAGAATTTCGGTTACGATATCCGTCATTTCGTACATCACAGGTTCTGGTTCACCAACAGATAATCCACCAATTGCATTTCCTTCTGCACCGAAATCTGCAATATATTTTGCTGATTCTTGACGCAAATCTTTGAAATCATTTCCTTGTACAATAGGGAAAAGCGTTTGTTTGTGATCGTAATATTCAGGATTATTGTTTAACCAAGTTCTACAACGCTCCAACCAACGATGTGTGACATGCATCGCACGTTTTGCATCATGATATTTTGCTGGAATTCCTGTTAATTCATCAAAAGCCATAAAAATATCAGCTCCGATATAACGCTGAATTTCCATTGATTTTTCTGGCGTAAACATGTGGTAAGAACCATCGATATGCGATTTGAAACGCACACCTTCTTCAGATTTTTTACGACTTGTTGCCAAAGAATACACTTGGAATCCTCCAGAATCTGTCAAAATTGGTTTTTGCCAATTCATAAATTTATGTAATCCACCCGCTCTGTGCAAAATATCAGTTCCTGGACGCAAATACAAATGATAAGTATTTCCAAGAATGATTTGGGCTTTAATATCTTCTTCTAATTCACGTTGGTGAACAGATTTTACTGTACCAACCGTACCAACTGGCATAAAAATAGGTGTTTCGATTTTACCATGATCGGTTTCTACAACACCAGCTCTTGCCTTAGAAAATTCGTCTTTTTTATCGATTGAAAATTTCATAGTGTGCAAAGATATTAATTGTTTAGCTTGTTGCGAGTTGGTTTCGAAAAAAATAACAAAAAAATAAGGATAAAGTTGCCTTTACCCTTATTTAGAAATTTTATGAAATGATTATTTTGTAAAACGTAATGACATTTTGCGATCAGAAGCTCTTTCTGCGTCAGAAGCTGTTTCAGCTACTTTTGCAAATTCTTCTCCGTAACCTTCGGCAGCAATAACTTGTGCACCAACACCACGTTTTGTTAATTCAGCTTTTAAGTAATCTGCTCTTTTTTGAGAGATTTCTTTGTTTTTCGCATCATCACCAACTTTATCTGTGTATGCTCCAAGTTTAATTTTTGCAGTTGGATATTTTTTCAAAATTGCAGCAACATTATCTAATTGAACGTCAGAACCTGGCTCTAATTGATCAGTTTTACCAAAAACGAAGTTAACATTATCAAAGTTGAACCATTTTTCTTTCAATTGATCTTCTGTCATTGTTGCAAAATCTGGCGCTTTGATAAATTTGATAATTTGATCTTCTAATCCATTTGCATATCCTTTCAATGCAACACCATCTAAATCGATATCAGATAATTCTTTCGGTGCAGCGTTTAGAGAATCCTCATTCAATGAATCAACCACAATTTCAGTTTCTTCTGTAACAACTGTTTTATCTTCGTTCTTATTGCATTTTTTTAATAAGAAAAAGGCCGCTAAAGCAACTAAAATTAATGGAATTAACCATTTCCAAAAACCTCCACCACCATTGTTGTTATGAGTTTCTGCGTAAGCATCAACTGGTGCTACATAAGGTTTTTCTTCTGGTTCTACATCAACTACTTTTCTTGTTTCTGTAATAGTTTCAGTTACATGATCTTTTGCAACATCTATTGTTTCAGTGATTTTAGGCGCATCATTAAACATTGTTCCTAAACCTAAAGCTCCAAGTCCTAAACCAGTTGGAATTAATCCTAAAATTTTATCTTTAATTCCTCCTAAAGATGAAAAGAAATCAGCTTCTGTTACATTGTTAAATTCGGCTTCTTTTCCAATGGATCCAAAAGTTGTTAAAGCTGTTAAGTCTAATAATTTTGAAGATGAACCTGTCGAAATTCCTGCATATTCAGCAATTTTAGAAACGATTGGTTGCGCATTCGAACCAAAAATAACATTGATTAATTCTTTAATCGTGTCGGGTGTTTCTTGTTCTGTCGAAATATTTGCTAATCCACGAGAAGCACCAAAAGATTTGATGGTATGAAATAAGCCTGTAGTAGAATTCTTTTTTTCTAAAACACCTCCTAAAAGAATAGGAATGAATGCATTGATTGCTTTAGAAATTCCCGATTCATTTTCACCTAATTCTGATGAAGTTTTCGAGATCAAATCTGGGGTAATATACCCTTTTACTAATTCAATAATGTTCATAGATTTTAATTTTTAATTATAGCCTTTTTTTAAGTTGTAATCTGTTCTTAACGAATATTGTACCAATATTCATATTTATTAAAATTAGTTAAAAAAAATGATAATTTTTCTATTTTTTTGAAAAGATGTTAGATTGGAACTAATTTTATCAACTGAATTACTAATAAAAAAGAATAATTATGCAAGAGCAAGACAAAGTAGATAGTTTGCAAGATGTAATAACAACTCCATTTAAGGATTTAGAAAACTTTACACAATGGTTATTAACGAAAGGTTCTGAGGTTGGATGGAGCTTAGTTTCTGCTTTATTAACCTTAATAATTGGTTTTTGGGTAACAGGTAAACTTGTCAAGTTAATCGAAAAAAGAATGGTTGCACGAAATGTCGATTTATCAATTCGCACGTTTTTAATTCCAATTCTTAATATATTGTTCAAAGCTATTGTATTAACTTTTGTTGTAGGGCGATTAGGTTTTAATGCTTCTGGTTTTGTTGCAGCTTTAGGAGGTGTTGGTTTAGCAGTTGGTTTAGCTTTGCAAGGTTCTTTGTCGAATTTTGCAGCAGGAATTTTAATTATTCTTTTCAAACCTTTTAAAGTTGGAGATTATATCGTATCGCAAGGAAATGAAGGAAGTGTAGAGTCGATAAATTTACTAAATACAGTAATTGCAACTGCAAAAGGACAGATCATAACTTTGCCAAACGGAAATTTATTTAACAATCCAATTACCAATTATTCTGTAAAAGAATATCGTCGATTAGATGTAAATGTTGGTATTTCTTATGATGATGATTTTGACAAAGCGCGCGAAGTTTTGTTGAATGTTTTAGAGAAAAATGAATTGGTTGATGATACACAATCTAAAACGGTTGAGATTCTAGAATTTGCTGCAAGTTCTGTGAATTTGGCTGTGCGTTGTTATGTGAAAAATAGTGATTATTGGACGGCTTATTGGCAATTGTATCGTGCGGTGAAATATGCGTTAGACGACAATAATATCTCGATGCCTTATCCACATACAGAAATGATTATTAAAAACGAATCGAATTCGTCAACAATTCCTTTCGAGAACAAAGATTAATGAAGTATTTACTTACCATATTATCAATTTTTTTGTCTGTGCATCTTTTTGCGCAGACCGAATTAATTGAGAAACATCTCAATTCTGATTTCTATTCCACTCAATTCACGGGATTTTATTTGTATGATCCAATCACGAAAGAAGAAATTTATAATTATAACGGAAACAAATTTTTTATTCCAGCATCTAACACCAAAATTTTTACGTTGTATACAGCGATGAAAATGTTGAACGATTCTATTCCTGCATTCAAATATCAGTTGATTGGTGACGAATTGCATATCGAAGGAACTGGAGATCCAACTTTTTTGCATCCAAAATATAAAAATACACGAGCGTTAGATTTCCTGAAAAATAATGGTTCTAAAATTGTTTTTCATTGGAATAATTTCGACGAAGAATCTTTTTTACCAGGTTGGACTTGGGACGATTTTAGAAAAGATTATGCACCAGAAAGAAGTCAGTTTCCGATTCATGAAAATTTAGTTTCGATTTCGAAAAATGGAAGTTCAATCAAAACATTTCCAACATATTTTGAAGAATTGACAGAAATTAAAGAAATGCCAGAACCGAGGAATTTCTATGACAATAAATTTTATATCAGTAATAAAAAACGAACAGAAAAAGTTCCTTTTATTGTGAATGAAACGGTGATAGAAAAATCGTTGTCGCAAATTTTGGGAAAACCTGTTGATATGGTCAAAACGCCAATGGTTAATAATCCGAAAGTGTTTTATAGTCAGAAATCAGATGATGTTTACCGCGAAATGATGGAAAATAGCGATAATTTTTTGGCAGAACATTTATTGATTTTAGCTTCGAGTACTTTGCCAGGAAAATTAAGCGCTTCTGAAACGATTACTTTCTCAAAAAGATATTTGTTAAACGATTTAAAACAACAACCAGAATGGTTTGACGGTTCGGGATTATCGCGTTATAATTTGTTTACGCCACAAAGTTTTTCGCAAGTTTTAGAGAAAATGTACAACGAATTTCCAGAAGAACGTTTGTTTTCTATTTTCCCAATCGGAGGAAAAACGGGGACAATCAAAAATAGATATAAAGATTCGGCGCAACCTTATATTTATGCCAAAACAGGAACATTGAACAATAATGTAACGTTGAGTGGTTATTTGAAAACAAAATCTGGAAGAACGTTAATTTTTAGTTTGATGAATAATAATTCGATCAAAGATTTATCTTGGATTCGAAATGAGAACGAAAAACTTTTGAGAATTGTTAGAGATAATTATTAAACATATTTGAAATAAAAAAGCCTTCCGATTTCGGAAGGCTTTTGCTTTATTAGAAAGACATCTTTACGGTGTCGTTATTTCCTGTTAATACTTTCGTGTCTTTTTTGTTTTTGACATCAAAAGTTACAATGTTTTGTTGATCGTTAAAAATATCTGTCAACAAAGCCACTTTTAGTTCTATCGAGCTGATATCAGAAATTTTATCAAACTTAAAGAAAACTCGTGTCGATTTATCATTTACCTGATAACCGTAATAAGAAGTTCCTAAAGCTTTACCATTTACTTTGACATCAACTTTACTGTTTACATACGCTTTCAACTTGTTCTCAAAGTTAGATTTGTTCGAAACATCAGCACCAACTGCTTTTTCCAACTGATTGGTAAATGTACGCGCGGTTATGTTTAAAGTTCCGGTTTCTTGTTCGTAATCAACCTTGATATTTGCTGTATGAAAATCTTGGGCACTTAGGTTAAAAGCTACTAAAACCAAAAGCAAAGAGAATAGATATTTTATATATTTCATTTTATTTCTTAGTTTGTACAAGTCTATTTCAAATCGAGTGCCAAAGATTCTTAAAATTTAAAAGAAAGCTTTAGCGACTTGTTAATAACGAAATTAGAATAAAAAAATTATAAATCACATAAAAATATAAAAAGAGTATTAATAACTTAATACTCTTTTCTATGAATTTATTCTAAATTTTTAAGCAAACCAAACATGGTAAGGAATTCTACTTAAAATACAAACTAAACCAATAATTGCAAAGACTGCAACGCTCATTGGTACAGTTGTAGATCGTTTTAATTTTGCATTAGCAATTGTCATAAAAACAACACCTGCAATCATCATCATAGGGTGTTCAACAAAAGTTAATCTTAAGCCAGAATCTTTCATTATTCCTGATGGTTCTAAAGCAGAAAACATCATAATATAGTAGACTAATCCAAGTAATAATTGAACGTGAAAAGTAATGGTTGTAAATAACCCGATTTTTTTAATCGTTGCGTTTGTATCTTTTTTAGAAATCGCATAAATTAATGTTGAAATCACAAAGATAACGCCCATCAAAATCACAAGATAAGCCCAGCCACTATGAAATTGTTTGATAAAATCCATTTTTCTAATTTTAGTTTTTCAATACAAAAATAATAAACCTTTTTACATAAATACTATTTGATGATATTTATGTGTTTTCAGAACAGTTTTTTAGATTAATCAAAATCTCGTAATTTCGCGCAAAATATATCCGAAATGGGAAAAGATAAAATCAGAAGATTTAACGAAAATAAAACTTTTCAGAATGTTGTTCAACCAACACGAGAAGAGGCGATTAATGAGTTTGCATTAAAAGGAAATTGGAACAAAGAATTTTTCAAGAACGATAATCCAATTGTGTTAGAACTTGGATGCGGAAAAGGAGAATATACAGTTGCAATGGCGCGTCGTGACAAGGATCGTAATTTTATCGGAGTAGATATTAAAGGATCAAGATTTTGGCGTGGTGCTAAGACTTGTTTGGATGAAGGAATAGAAAATGCTGGATTTCTTCGAACTCAAATCGAAATTATCGATCATCTTTTTGCAGAAAATGAAGTGAGCGAAATTTGGATTACTTTCCCAGATCCACAGATTAAATACAGAAGAACAAAACATCGTTTGACAGATCCTGAATTTTTGAGACGTTACAATACAATCTTGAAACCAGAAGGAACAGTAAACTTGAAAACGGATTCTGAATTTTTACATGGGTATACACATGGTGTTATTCACATCGAAGGTCACGAAGTGATTCGTTCTACACACGATGTTTATCATCCAGATCATTCGGATATTCCTGCAATTGTAACTGAAGTACAAACATATTACGAATCGAAGTTTTTGGAAGAAGGTAAAAAGATTACCTATATAAAGTTTCAATTAAAATATTAATAAAAAATCCATCGACAGATGGATTTTTTATTTAAAATAAATTTCATAAAGATTTATTAATCATATATTTGTTGTAACACTAATATGATTTTATGAAAAATAAATTTTTATTCCTTACACCTTTTTTATTCCATGCTATTTTTTCTTTTGGGCAATCCAAAGAAAACTTCATTTTTGCGACAATGGAGACAGATAACGCAATTCTTTTACAAAAAAATTATGCAGATTCAATTGATATAATATCTTCGAAAGATAATTTATCTGCAATTTATTTTCATCCTGCAATTGCTGAAAGTTTGCACGGAAAATTTGCGCATGGACATGGTTATGTTTTTAGAAATACGAAAGAAGATGCACTTGAATCACTTGAATCACTTCAAGAAAAGTTATCTCAGAAAAAAGCTCCTTTCAATTATACAATAACAGAACAAGCCTTTATTAACAAGGTTTTGAACGATGTTGATGTGAAAGAAATTGAGAAAACAATTTTGATGTTAGAAGGTTTCAAAACGCGTTATCATACACGACAAGAAGCAAATGATGCGGTTCTTAAATTGAAAAATGTTTGGGAAAAAATGATTGTTGATGCAGGGAGAGTAGATGTCGCCGTAAAAATCGTTGATCATGTGAATACACCAATGAAATCGTTGATTTTGACTTTTTCTGGAAGTGAAAAGAAAGATGAATTTGTTATTATTGGAGGTCATGCCGATTCTACTGTTGGTTGGGTAGCAGACCAAACTTATGCGCCAGGAGCAGATGATAATGCATCGGGAATTGCAACAATTACAGAAGTTTTGCGTGTATTGTTAAAAAATAATTTTAAACCGCAACGAACTACCGAAATTATGGCTTATGCAGCAGAAGAAATAGGTTTGGTAGGATCGAAAGAAATTGCGCAGAAATACGCTTCGGAGAATAAAAATGTAATAGGTTATGTACAATTTGATATGACTAATTACAAAGGTTCTGCAAAGGATGTTGTGTTAATGACTGATTATTATTGTGATGCAAACCTTAATTCTTTTTTGATGCAATTGATGGACGAATATAATAAAACGGGTTTACATCAATTTACATACGATACGTCAAAATGTGGTTATGGATGTTCAGATCATGCGAGTTGGTCGGAAAATGGTTATGCGGCGACTTTACCTTTCGAGTCTAAAATGGGAGAAGATAATCCTAATATACACACAACCGGAGACACTTATGCGTTTATGGGAAGTACATCTATGCATGCGGCGAAGTTTACAAAATTAGGGATAGAATATATAGTTGAAGCTGCTAAAACCTCGACTTTAGGTACAAATGATATTGATGAAAATTGGTCTAAAATTTATGTTTCAAATAAAATATTAAATTATCAACTAAATTTTAAATCACCAATTTCGATCAAAATAATTGATGCAACAGGACGAATGATTAAAACGATAAATACAGAAAATTCTAACGGAAGTGTAAATCTTTCTAATTTATCTACAGGATTTTATGTTGCAAGATTTCAAGATGAGAATGGAAATAGTGTTTCGCATAAATTTGTGATGAAGTAATTTCATTATAAATAAAAAACAAAAAGCAAGCTGAAAAAAGCTTGCTTTTATATTTTTGAAATTTATCTAAATCTTAGTCATTCAAACTTTGTAGGTAAGAAACCCAACCTAACGTTTGGTATTCTTTTGCCGCAGTTTTTACATCAGCAGCTTTGTAAATTCCACGACCAACAATCATAAAGTCTGTGTGGTAATTTTTGAAAACTAATTCTGGCGTATTATACTGTTGTCCTTTGCTATCTCCAGTCGAAGAAATATTAACACCAGGCGTAAACAATAACAAGTTATCAGGAATTTGGCGTTGTGCAACAGCTCCTAAAACATTTCCAGATTGTTCCGAAACATTAATTGCTTTTGTAAAGTAATAATCATCAGTCAATGTTCCTTTCGAAGACATTTCAACAATTGTGATAACTCCGGTATTTTCGAAAACTTTTAATGATTCTAAACCTCCAATTGGATGAACAGTTACTAAATCTGCCCAATCAGAAATTTTGTAAATCGATTTCTTAAATTGTAATTCTTGCGTATTTCCAATATCTCCAAACTTGCGATCTTCGAATAATAAGAATTCTTTTTCACGTGCGATTTTTTTCAACTCAACAATTAAGTTATCCGAAAAATCTTGAATAATATCTGAATGTAATTTTAACGCAACAATATGATCACCAACCTTTTTAGCGAAATCTGTAATTTCTTCAGAAGTAATTAAATCTGCAGAAGCAATTAAGTTAGATTGTTTTTTCAATGCTAATTCAACCAAACGTTTTCCAACTGGATGTACAATTTTTTTGTTTTCCAATGCAATACGTTGTTTTGCAGGAACCGCTTCTGGAGGTAGAGCTAAAAAGTCTTTGATTTTTTTCGCTTCATCATCACTTAAACGGTGATATTTATGTAAAATATCGATTACCTCGTGAATTGTAAATAACGTTTTCACATTGTAACCTTGTTCTTTCAATTTTTCAGATCCACCTTGCGCACGATCTAAAACAACCACCAAATCTTTTACACGTAAACCTTCGCGCTCAACTTGATCAATTGTTTCTAATAAAGATTGTCCAGAAGTAATTACATCTTCGACCAAAAGACAAGATTGTCCTTCCGCAAAAACACCTTCTACCATACGTTTAGTACCGTAACCTTTGTTTTCTTTACGTTTGATAATCAAAGGAATATTCGATGTTAAACTCATTGTAGTCGCCATTGGCAAAGCTGCATAAGGCACACCACAAATCAAGTCGTATTCTACATCTTCAACTAAATCTAATAAGTTATTTGCTAAAGTTTTTAGTAATTGTGGACTCGAAGCTAAAGGTCTTAAATCGACATAGAAAGGAGATTCTATACCACTTTTTAAAGTAAAATTTCCAAATTTTATAATTCCCAGCTCATAAGCTTTCAATAAAAAATCTTCTCTTGGTTGCATCTGTGTAATGTTTGAGCAAAGTTAATAGGTTTTTGAGTCATTTATGGCATTTTCACGAAAATTAATTTTAAGATGAATAAAAATTGAATATTTATACTGATTTGATTTATAATTTGTTCGAAAAGTGAAATATTATAAATTCTGAAATAATTTTTCTAATTAAGAAACATTCAATTTGGAGCCGTTTTAGATGAAAACTTCATAAAATAACTTTACTTTTGAAATCTATACAAACACAAATGAAAAAATATATATTCGCTAGCATCGCTTTTGTAAGTATGTTGGTTTCGGCACAAGAAACGCCTTTCAAATTCAAAGAATTAGTTAATAATTCTGCACTTCCTATTATTTCGCAAGGAAAAACGGGAACTTGTTGGTCATTTTCGACAACTTCTTTTTTAGAATCGGAAGTGAAACGTTTGACAGGAAAAGATGTCGATTTATCGGAAATGTATAATGTACGTTTTACTTACCCTGTAAAAGCTTATAATTATGTATATCGCCAAGGAAAAGCGCAATTTAGTGAAGGAGGTTTGTCGCATGATGTGTTAAATTCGGTTCGTAAAAATGGATTAGTTCCAAACGAAGTTTATGCAGGTTTTGCGAATGGAACAGATGTAAAACATAACCACGAAATGTTGGTAAAGGATTTGAAAGTTGGATTAGATTCGATTGTAAAAAATCCTAAAAAATATTTAACAGCAGATTGGAAATCAAAATTTGATCAAAAATTGAATGATAAATTAGGTGTTCCTCCGACAAAATTCAAATTCGAAGGAAAAGAATATACGCCACAAGAATTTGCAAAATTTTTGAAAATTAATCCAGATGATTATGTCACATTAACATCTTTTCAGCAAGCGCCATATTATTCACAATTTATTTTACAAGTGCCAGATAATTTTTCAAATGGTTCATATTATAATTTACCGTTAGATGAATACATGAAAGTCTTGGACGAAGCGTTATATAAAGGATATACAGCAGCTTTTGATACAGATGTTTCTGAAAAAACATTTTCTAAAAAGTATGGAATGGCAATTTGGCCTTCAGAAGGTTTAGAATCAGATTATTTTGTTCAGATTTTACCTGAAAAATGGGTGACGGCTGATGAGCGTCAAAAAGGTTTTGAAGATTATTCGACAGAAGATGATCATTTAATGCATATTACGGGAATTTTGAAAGATCAATTGGGAAATCAATATTATGATGTCAAAAATTCTTGGGGAACAACAGATTTAGGAAATAATGGACATATTTATATGTCGAAACCATTTTTCAGAATGAAATCAATTGCTTTTACAGTGCACAAAGATGCGTTGTCAAAAGAAGTGAAAAAGCAATTAGGTATAAAATAAAACCACTCACAAATGAATACATTAGAACAAGCGATTGAAAAGTTAGATTATAAAGGTTATTTGGATGTAGAAATCCCAAAAGGAACCGATTTGATTGCGGAAATCAATAAATTACGCAAAGAGAAAAATGCGGTGATTTTAGCGCATTATTATCAATCTGGAGAAATTCAGGATTTAGCAGATTATTTAGGCGATTCGTTACAATTGGCGCGTGCAGCTGCAAAAACTGAAGCTGATATGATTGTTTTTTGTGGTGTTCATTTTATGGCGGAAGCCGCAAAGATTCTGAATCCGTCTAAAAAAGTTGTTTTACCCGATACAAAAGCAGGTTGTTCTTTGGCAGATTCTTGTTCGGCAGAAGGTTTGCGTGGTTTGCGTGAGCAACATCCAAATGCAATTGTGGTAAGTTATATCAATTGTGATGCGGGTGTTAAAGCAGAATCAGATATTATTGTCACTTCTTCGAATGCGGAAGCGATTATTAATTCGTTGCCAGAAGATCAAGAAATTATTTTTGCGCCAGATCGTAATTTAGGTCGATACTTAAATCAAGTTTGTAATCGCAAAATGATTTTGTGGGACGGCGCTTGTATCGTACACGAAGCGTTTTCATTGGAAAGAATAGCGCAGCAAATGGCTGATCATCCAAATGCAAAATTAATTGCGCATCCAGAAGCGCAAGAAGATCTATTGAAGTTTGCACATTTTATTGGTTCTACTTCTCGTTTGTTAGATTATGTGGTAGAAAATGATGCGCAAGAATTTATTGTTGCAACGGAAGAAGGAATTTTACACGAAATGCAAAAACTTGCTCCGAATAAAACATTAATTCCAGCTTTGGTTCAAGATGAATCGTGTAATTGTTCTGAATGTTTTTACATGAAACTTTCTACTTTAGAAAAGTTGTACTTATGTATGAAATATGAATTGCCAGAAATACAAATCGAAGAAGATTTACGTGTAAAAGCGTTGGCTTCGATTAATCGTATGTTAGAATTATCTGAAAAAATAAAATAATGGCGATTCAAGATGTTTTAGTAATTGGTTCTGGAATTGCCGGACTTTCTTATGCGCTGAAAATTGCGATTCGTTATCCCGATGCAAAAATTACAATTGTAACAAAAGCAAACGAAGACGAAACAAATACAAAATATGCACAAGGTGGAGTTGCTGTGGTAAGTGATTTCGAAAAGGATAGTTTTGAAAAACATATCGAAGATACACTTCGTGCAGGAGATGGTTTGTGTAAGTTAGAAGCGGTTGAGGTTGTCGTAAAAGAAGCGCCAGAACGCATCAATGAAATTATTGATTGGGGTGTTCGTTTCGATAAAAATCATGAGGGGATTTATGATTTAGGTCGAGAAGGAGGTCATACCGAAAACCGAATCGTTCATCACAAAGATATTACGGGTTGGGAAATTGAACGTGCAATGCTCGAAGCAATAAAATCTTACCCAAATATCAAAATGCTAACACATCATTTCGTAGTTGATTTAATTACAGAACATCATCTTCGTCAAGATAATACAGATAAAATAACATGTTTTGGTGCATATATTTTAGATTTGAATACCGATAAAGTTGAGCAACATTTAGCCAAAGTAACTTTGTTAGCAACTGGCGGAGTTGGTCATGTTTATAAAAATACAACGAATCCTATTATTGCAACTGGTGACGGAATTGGGTTGGCTCGACGTGCGAAAGCAACCGTTTCGGGAATGCAATTTATTCAGTTTCATCCAACAGCTTTTTACAGTGAGTTTGATGGGCAATTGTTTCTGATTTCGGAAGCAGTTCGTGGTTTTGGAGCAAAATTGCGTACAAAAGATGGCGAATTGTTTATGCATAAATATGATGAACGTGAAGAATTGGCTTCGCGTGATATTGTGGCGCGTGCGATTGACAACGAAATGAAATTGCGTGGAGATGATTATGTTTATATTGATTGTCGACATTTAGAGAAAGAAAAATTCTTGGAGCATTTCCCGAATATTTACGAAAAATGTAAATCCGAAGGTTACGATATGTTTACCGAATTGGTTCCGGTTGTTCCAGCTTCGCATTATTTGTGCGGTGGAATAGACGTCGATTTAGAAGGAAAAACATCTATCGAGAATTTGTTTGCGGTTGGCGAATGTTCGAATACAGGTTTACATGGTGCAAATCGTTTGGCTTCGAATTCGTTGTTAGAAGCGATGGTTTTTGGTCATCGTGCAGCGTTAAAAACGGTCGATTTATTAAATGATAATCAATTTTCGATTTATAATTTTGAGTTTCCAGAATGGAACGAAGAAGGGATGAAAGTGCAAGAAGAATTAGTATTGATTTCTTATTTACGCAAACAATTACAAGCGATGATGAGCGAATTGGTCGGAATTGTACGAAGTGATAATCGTTTGCAAATTGCACAGAATCGTATCAATGAAATTGAGAAAATGGTCAACGAAATTTATTATTTTACGATTGTTTCACCTAAAATTTTAGAACTTCGAAATTTGGTTGATGTAGCACATTTAATCATTGAGCAAAGTATCAATCAAAAAGAAAATCGAGGAACTTTTTACAACAAAGATTTTAATTAATGAAGAAGTTATATCTGTTCGTTACATGTTTTGCAATGAGTTTTTCTTTTGCTCAAAATTCGAAAGAAAAACAAAACGTAAGTTTGACTTTTGGTAAAGAAGCTAAGAAAGCGGTTGTGTATTTTGGTTGCGAAAATTTCAAAGAGAATAGCGAGTTACAAACATGTATGAACAAAAACTTGAATCAAGATATTCAAACTCAAATTTCATTCTTTTCTAATATTGCTGATTATCTTCATATCGAAACTGCTCAATCTAAATTAGGTTTTAAAATTAATGAAGATGGTAATTTTGATGATGTCTCGACTGATGGTTCAAATCCAATTTTTAATAGTGTAGCATTGTCGAGTTTAGTTTTGTTGAACAATAAAATGGAACGAGCTAATTTAAAAATAACGCCTGCAAAAGGAGTTGATGGAAAAGCGGTTGCGATGAAATATACAATGCCTTTACGTTACGAATCGGCAGAAAAAAATAATGATTTTGAAACTTTCCCTTCAGAAAATCGTGTATTGTTTACTTTAAAAACTGATGAAGAAACGATTGAAGTAAGAATTGATAAAGAATTTAATTTAACAACTTTTGGTAATAACGGAAGTCGAGAATATTATTTAGGAAAGTTTTCTAATCTTTTCGAAATGGCTTCTATTGATCCTTATGCAACTGCTTTTGATTCGGCGTTCAAATCTGGAGCAATTGACATTACAAAAGGTAAAATTGATGACAAAGAATATAAACTTCAAATCAAAAACTTCTTCGAAAATGATCCTTCAGTACAAGTGTTGATTACAGTTGTGCGTGAAGAAAACGGTACTTGGGCTGAATATTATGAATACAAAACCAAGAAAGAATTTAATCAATCAAAATTTGCATCCTTAACATATAGATAATGAATTTTCCTCCATATATCACACAAGAAAAATTACAACTTTTTATTCGTCAAGCTTTTTTAGAAGATGTTGGCGATGGCGATCATTCAACGTTAGCGTCGGTTCCGTATGATGCAATTCAAGAAGCGGAATTGAAAGTGAAAGATAACGGAATAATTGCTGGAATTGAATTAGCAAAAATTATTTTCGATACGTTTGATCCATCTTTAAAAATAGAACAATATATAAATGATGGCGATAATGTTCAATTTGGTGATATTGCTTTCAAAGTGAAAGGGTCGTCACAATCAATTTTAACTTGCGAGCGATTAGCGTTGAATTGCATGCAGCGAATGTCTGGTATTGCGACTTATGCACATGAAATGATGGAATTGGTAAGCGGAACAAATGCCAAAATTTTGGATACAAGAAAAACAACACCTAATTTTCGTATGTTAGAAAAATGGGCTGTTAAGATTGGAGGAGCAGAAAATCATCGTTTTGGATTATACGATATGGTGATGTTAAAAGATAATCATGTCGATTTCTGTGGAAATATTACTAAAGCAGTTGTGCAAACCAAAGATTATTTGGAAAAACACCATTTACATCTAAAAATAGAAGTGGAAACACGTAATATGGATGAGGTAAAAGAAGCTTTGAAGGCAAATGTTGATTTTATCATGTTGGATAATTTTGAGCTTGAAACGATGAAAGAAGCCGTTCAATATATAAATGGGCGAGTAAAAACAGAAGCTTCGGGAGGAATTACAAAAGAATCTGTTCGCGCAATTGCCGAAACTGGTGTTGATTTTATTTCTTCTGGTGCGATTATCCATTCTGCTCCTAACTTTGACTTAAGTTTGAAAGCTGTTAAGGTTTGATTTCTTTAACATTTCGATTCTTTTTTATGATTAAGAATACAATACAACAAGTTTTAACGTTAGTTGTATTGTATTTAAATAATTTGTTTTGAAAATTTATTAGTATTAGCTTATAAATAAAAAAGTTATTGAATTTAATTTTATTAATACTGATTCTAAATAATTAATTTTTTCTTGAGTTTTCATCTTTTATCTGAAAAAAAATCAGAGAATGAAGAAAATTAATGTTAAAAATTAACATTTTCGTTATGTTAATTTTTGATAAAATGTTAAATAATCTTTAAAACTTTATACGAATACAAGAGCTAATTTATAATATTGATAATATATAGATTATTTTGAATAAAATATAATAATTAATATTTAAGATGTTAATTGATTTTATAAAATTTTACCATAATTTAACAATAATCTCATTTAAAGTATAGAAATTTGCGGAAGTAAACTTTTAAACTATTTCATAAGATGAGGTTAAACTCAACTAAGCTTTTACTTGTAGGAGCTTTTGCCTTAATGGCATCATTATCTTTCGCCCAAGTTGTTGAACCAACAGATTCTACAAAGGTTGAACAGGGACAAGAAAACGTATCTTTAGGAGAGACATTAATAATTGGAAAAGGAGTTATTGATGTAGAGGAAAATCGTAAAACACCAGTTGCTGTTTCTACAATTACGAAACAAGAAATTCAAGATAAAGCAGTTGGTAATGTAGAGTTCCCTGAAATTATGGCAAATACGCCATCTGTATATGTATCTGATCAATCTGCAGGTTTTGGAGATTCTCACATGTATTTACGTGGATTTACGGAACAAAATACCGCTTTCTTATTGAATGGACAGCCAATCAATGGAATGGAAGACGGTAATATCTATTGGTCTAACTGGTCTGCGATGACTGAAGTTGCAAATGCAGTTCAAATTCAACGTGGTTTAGGATCTTCTAAATTAGCCATTTCGTCTGTAGGTGGTACTGTAAATATTATCACGAAAGCAACAGAAAGAAAACAAGGAGGTTTTGCTCGTTTCGTAGCTGGAAATGACTCTTATTTAGGAGGAACAGTTTCTTATGATACAGGATTACAAGGAAAGTGGGGGTTCTCAGTTTTGTTAAACCATTGGCAAGCGCATCGTAAGTATGCAAAAGGTACAGATGGTAAAGGACAAGCTTATTTTGTTTCTGTAGGATATAAGCCAAGTGAACGTCATAATTTAAACTTTATGATTTTTGGTGCTCCGCAAGAACATGGTCAAAACTATTCTACAAAAAAACAAGCTCAATGGGATAAAGGAGCTGAATTTGGTAGAAAATATAATACAACATATGGTTACTTAGATGGAGAAGGGGTAAACTTAAGAACAAACTATTACCATAAACCTGTAGCGAACTTAAACTGGGACTGGACAATTAATGAAAACATGAATTTGTCTACAGTAGCTTATGCTTCTACTGGTGTTGGAGGAGGGACTTCTGGTGTTGGACGTTCAACAAATTCTGTAAATACAACAATTAATGGGGAAGTTGATTTTGATAAAATAGTTCTTGAAAATGCTACAAATTCTGCATCAACAAATGGAATTTTAGATTATACAAAAGGAAGTGGAATTCGTTCTTCTGTTAATAACCACTTTTGGTATGGAGGTGTAACAAATTTTACATTTGATACAAAAAAAGGATTAACATTTAATGTAGGAGCAGATGTTCGTTTTTATGAAGGACGTCATTTTCAACAAATGGTTAATTTATTTGGGTTAAAAGGATGGAATGAAAAAAATAAATTTTCTGGAGAGACAGTTACTGCAACAGAAACATTTTCTACAAATCCATGGAAAGCATTATTCAAATATGCTGATCCAAGTCAACGTGTAAGTCGTGATTATAGCGAAAAAATTAACTATCAAGGAGGGTTTGGTCAAGTAGAATATTCTGTAGGAGGGTTCTCAGTTTTTGCTCAAGGGGCTGTTTCGAACCAATTTTACCAAAAATTTGATCGTTGGAATTATGGAGGAGTAGAAAAAGCATCAGAAAAAGTAAATAAATTAGGATGGAATGTAAAAGGAGGAATGGCATATTCATTCTTAAAAGATCATGCTGTATTTGTTAACGTAGGTCGATTCTCTCGTCAACCATTCTTAGATAATATCTTCCAATTTAATACTGTTGATTTGCAAGCGCAAGAAGTAGCTAACGAAGAGATTACTGGTTTTGAAGCAGGTTACCGTTACAAAACAAGAAACTTGAATGTTAATGTTAACGTTTACCATACTGAATGGTCTCACCGTTTCTTATATCTAGGAGATATTGCTGTAATAGATCCGGCAGATAATTTAACTGTATTATATACAAAGTCTCAATACGCAACAGACTTAGGACAAACTCATAAAGGTGTTGAAATTGATTTTGATGCTAAAATATCAAGAGCATGGACATTAAGAGGGTTTACTTCTTATGGTGATTGGAAATACAATGACTCTACTCCATATTTTGAAGTAAATAATGAGACAAACGAAGTTTTACCTGGAGGAACTGCTAATATCAATGGTTTCAAAGTTGGGAATGCAGCTCAGTTTACATTCGGAATGGGTACGAAAGTTGACGTAACTAAAAATTTATCATTCGATACAGATTTCAATTACTACGCGAGATTATATGAGAATTTAGATTTTACTAAAGAGAATTTAACTAGTAACAAAGAGCCTGAAAAATTAAGACCTTATGCTAAAGTTGATTTAGGTGCGAGTTATCAAGTTAAATTTGGTTCTCAAAAATTAAGATTTAGAGGAAATATTAAAAACTTATTCAATGACCAATATATCATCAAACAAGATAAAAATGGTTATGGATGGGGATTAGGTAGAACTTGGAATGCAAGTGTTGCATATAGCTTCTAATAAGAATTAGAATTTCTTAACATATTAAAGTGGACTTTGCAATAAGTCCACTTTTTTTATGAAGTATTGTGACTGAATTATTTGTATTAAATTAATAAAACCTTAAAATATAATTTATAATAAATCTAAATAAATTTATTTTAAGAATAATTATTCAATTGTTAATGAATTATTATACATATTGTTTTTTTTAAGTGTTATTGTTTATTTGGTCTGTTTTTGATAAAGAATTAAAATTTTTATTATCTGGTAATTTTATTTTAATTAGATTTTCATATTCATAAAATATTAAGAAAAATATTATAATCATTTAAAATTGATTTTTTAAGTAATAATTATTCTTAATTAACATAACGTTTGTAGTCATTTTAACATATATACACCTCAACTTTGCAGCGGTAAACATTTAAACTATTTCATAAGATGAGGTTAAACTCAGTAAAGCTTTTATTAGTAGGAGCTTTTGCCTTAACGGCATCATTATCTTTCGCTCAAGTTGTTGAACCAACAGATTCTACAAAGGTTGAACAAGACGAAAATGTATCTTTAAGTGAAACATTAATCATTGGTAAAGGTGTAATCGACGTTACAGAGAATCGTAAGACTCCTGTTGCTTCTACAGTTATTACAAGAGAGGAAATCCTTGATAAAGGAGTTGGAAATGTAGAATTTCCAGAATTATTAAAAAATTCGCCATCTATTTATGTTGCAGACCAAGCTTCAGGTTTTGGAGATGCAAAAATGTATATGCGTGGTTTTGATCAATCAAATACTGCTTTCTTATTGAATGGGCAACCAATCAACGGAATGGATAACGGTAGTTTATATTGGTCAAACTGGCAGTCTGTTTCTGATATTGCAAATGTTATTGATTCTCAACGTGGTTTAGGATCTTCAAAATTAGCTATTTCTTCTGTTGGAGGAACTGTAAATATCGTAACAAAAGCTACTGAGAAAAAAGAAGGTGGTTTTGTACGTTACTTAACAGGTAACGATTCATACCAAAAACAAACTATTGGTTATAATACAGGTATGAAAGGTAAATGGGGTGCTTCATTTATGTTTGATAACTGGTCTGCTCACAGAAGTTTTGCACGTGGAACAGAAGGTAAAGGTCAATCTTACTTTGTTTCTGTAGGTTTCAAACCAAATGCACGTCATACATTCAACTTTATGATTTTTGGTGCTCCACAAGAACATGGTCAGAACTATTCTAAACCAATGGATACTCAATATCGTAATATTAAAGTTAATGGTGTAAATAAAAGTATTATTGCAACTCCAGGTTATGATATTACGGGTCGCTTAGGAAACTCTAACTATGGTTTCTATAATGGAGAATCTTTATCTGCTAAAACAAACTATTATCACAAACCAGTAGCTAACTTAAACTGGGATTTTACAATTAACGAAAACTTGTCTTTGTCTACAGTGATTTATGCATCTACTGGTACAGGAGGAGGGACAAGTACTTTAGGTAATGGTCCTGGATATACTGATGGAGGTTATAAATCTAATGGAGAAATTGATTGGGATGTAATAGCAGCGAAGAATCAAGAATTAAAAGATGGAATTTCTAATGGAAATAACGGAACTGTTTTAGCTTCTTCAGTAAATAATCACTTTTGGTACGGAGGAGTTTCTAACTTAACTTTTGATACAAAAAAAGGTTTTGTATTTAATGTAGGTACAGATTTACGTTTCTACCAAGGGGAACACTATCAACAATTAAATAATTTATTAGGAGCTTCTGGTCGTGCTGCATCTAATGCGCAACGTTCAAAAGACTATGTAGTTGATAAAACTTTCAGCTCAAGCCCTTGGAATTCTTTATTCAATAGAGCTAAACATAGTGAGAGAATTGGATTTGATAATTCAGAGAGAATTAACTATCAAGGTTTCTTTGGACAAGCTGAATACTCAAACGAATTATTCTCAGCATTCTTTCAAGGAGCTTTATCTTGGCAAGAGTATGAAAAATATGATAACTGGAACTATACTGCAGAATCTGCAGAAAAACAAGGAATCAAATTCAAAAACGGTAAAGCTTATTCAGGTGAGCGTACAGAAATTGGTTATAATTTAAAAGCTGGTTTCTCTATTAATTTAAATAAAGAAAATAGCGTTTTTGTTAATGGAGGTAAATATTCTCGTCAACCATATTTAAATAATATGTTTGTACGTAATACAGTTACTTTTGTAGATCCAACAGTTAAAAATGAAGAGATTCAAAGTGTTGAAGCTGGTTACCGTTACAAAACTCGTACATTAAGAGTTAATGTGAATGCATATTACACTGAATGGGATAATAGAGCAGATACTTACAACGATAGAGATTTTACAGATGCTAATGGTTTAGTACACTCTAATGTTCGTTATTTATTAAATAATTTATCTCAAGTACACAAAGGTTTAGAGGTAGATTTTGATGCTAAAGTAACACGTGATTGGACAGTTAGAGGTTATGCTTCTGCAGGAGATTGGAGATACCAAGGAGATTTTACTTACCAAGTTCAAGATACAGATACACAAGAGATTGTAGCTGGAACAGAGAATGGTAAAGGTAACTTAGACGGTGTAAGAGTAGGTAATGCAGCTCAATTTACATTTGGTATGGGTACTAAAGTTAAAGTAACAAAAGCTTTATCTTTTGATACAGATTTTAACTACTATGCTCGTTTATATGAAAACGTAAACGTTGCTGATGTTGCAAAAGCAAATATTAATGGACAAGTCTACAAAAATGCAAGTATTAGCCCATTTGCTACAGTAGATTTAGGAATGTCTTACAACTTTAAAATTACAAATAGTCAATCTATTAAATTTAGAGGTAACATCAAAAACTTATTCAATGATCAATACATTTCTCGTAAAGATAACTACGGTTACTTCTGGGGGAATGGAAGAACTTGGAATGCAGGTGTAACTTACACTTTCTAAGAAATATTTCATTATCATAACAAAAAGACGAACGCTTGTAGTTCGTCTTTTTTTTGTGTTTACCTTTACTAAAATTTTATAGAAAAATGATTCAACCCGATTTTCTAAAAGAAGGTGATAAAATAGCAATTGTTGCGCCAGCAAAACGAATGTTACAAGGCGAATTGGAGGAAGCAATAGACTTAATAAAATCGTGGAAATTGATTCCTGTTCTTGGGAAAAATATTTATGCTGAATATGATTTTGGCTACAAATATGCTGGAACAGATGAAATCAGAACCGAAGATTTTCAATGGGCATTAGATGATGCTGAAATCAAAGCGATTTGGTGCGCACGTGGTGGATATGGTTCAGTAAAAATTATTGATGAATTAGATTTAACCAATTTCAAAAAATCTCCAAAATGGATAATTGGTTATTCTGATATTACTGTTTTTCATAATCATTTTAACCGATTAGGTTTTCAAACAATACATGGTGTTACAGCAAAGAAATTAGCAAATACCGAATATCATCCAACATCTTATCAAAGTGTTTACGAAGCATTGTTTGGACATGAAATTAATTACCAAATTCAATCACATGCTTACAATAATTTAGGCGAAGCAAAAGGAGAATTAATTGGCGGAAATCTTTCGATTGTGTATTCACTTTTGGGGAGCGAATCTGCGATTACAAATCCTTCGGATAAGATTTTATTTTTAGAAGATTGGTTCGAGAATTGGTATGCAGTTGATCGAATGTTGATGAATCTTAAACGCAACGGAATTCTTACTCATGTAAAAGGAATTATTTTAGGAAACTTTACGCATATGGATACCGAAGAAGAAAATGCTGATAACTACAATCATCCATTCGATCCAAAAACTTTTGAAGTCATTTATAGTTTTACAAAAAAAATAAATATTCCAGTAGCTTTCGGATTTCCTGCAGGGCATACAGGTCACAATGTTGCACTAAAAATGGGTGCGAAAGTTCAGTTAAATGTTACTTCAAATAATGTAACTTTGCATCATTATACAAACAAATATGAAACAAGATAATTTAACAGTTATTACTCACCCGTTGGTAAAAGCAAAAATTACGCAAATGCGTGATAAAAACACAACAACGAAAGAATTTGGTGAATTAGTAGACGAAATTTCAGGTTTAATGTGTTACGAAATTACGCGTAACATCGAGCTTGAAGAAGTAGAAGTTGAAACACCAATTATCAAAACAATCGGTTACAAATTAAAAGGAAATGATATGGCTATCGTTCCAATTTTACGTGCTGGATTGGGAATGGTAAAAGGAATTCATCAATTAATTCCAACAGCGAAAGTTGGTCATATTGGGCTTTACCGCGATCATGATACATTACAACCTGTTGAGTATTTGTGTAAGCTCCCAACTGATTTAGATTCTCGCGACGTGATTTTGGTTGATCCAATGTTAGCAACAGGAGGTTCTGCAATCAAAGCAATCGAAATTTTAAAAGAAAAAGGAGCAAAATCTGTTCGTTTGGCTTGTTTAGTTGGTTGTCCAGAAGGAGTGGAAGCGGTACAAAATGTTTATCCAGAAGTTCCAATTTTCTTGGCTGCTTTGGATGAAAAATTGAATGAAAATGGATACATCGTTCCAGGTTTAGGTGATGCTGGAGATCGTTTGTACGGGACAAAATAATTTTTTTGAATGAGTATTAGTTACGATTTCGGAAAAGAAGCAGAAGATTTTGCCGTCAATTATTTAATCCAAAATGGATACAAAATATTGGCTCGAAATTATTTTTTCAGAAAAGCCGAAATCGATATTATTGCTCAATTTGAAAATGAGATTGTTATTATAGAGGTTAAGAGTCGTACTTCAAATTATGTTGCCGAGCCAGAAAGTTCTGTTAACACAAAGAAGAAGAAATTGTTAATTCTTGCCGCAGATGATTTTATTCAGAAAAATAATTTTATTTCTGAGGTAAGATTTGATATTTTAGCACTTTTAAAAAAACAACAATCTTGGAGCGTAAATCATATCAAAAATGCATTTAATGCTTCGGAAATTTAATCAACTTTTATGGAAGTATTTATGAGTCTTTTTGACTTTATTATGCATATCGACCAGCATTTAGCAGAGTTTGCAAATGAGTATGGTTTGTGGCTTTATGCAATTTTATTTTTAATCATTTTCGTGGAAACAGGTGTGGTTGTGATGCCATTTTTACCTGGAGATTCACTGTTGTTTGCGGCAGGTATGTTGGCTGCGCAAGAAACAAATGATATGAATGTGTGGATTATGATTGCAATTCTTTTGGTGGCCGCCATTCTCGGTGATACGTTGAATTATACGATCGGGAAAAAAGTTGGTTACAAAGCAACTAAGGTTAAGATTTTTGGTAAAAATTTCATCCAAGAAGAACATATTAATAAAACGCACGAATTCTACGAAAAATATGGTTCTAAAACCATTGTAATTGCACGTTTTGTACCAATCGTAAGAACTTTAGCGCCTTTCGTTGCAGGAATCGGACGAATGGGATATTCTATTTTCATTACATATAATGTGATTGGAGCTGTGTTATGGGTTGTTGGTTTAACACTTATTGGATACTTTTTAGGAAATATCGAATGGGTTCAAAAGAATTTTTCAAAAGTAATTTTAGGAATAACAATCGTTTCTATACTTCCAATTTTTGTAGAAATTATCAAAGAAAAGTTTGGCAAAAAAAAGATTGCTGAACAAGAATAACAATAAAAAATTAACTCGACTTCGGTCGAGTTTTTTTATACCTTTAAATCATGGAAATTTTAGATTACATACTACATATCGATAAATATTTAGAAACCATTTTGAATGATTATCAAAATTGGTTTTACTTGATTTTGTTTCTCTTAATATTTATCGAAACAGGTTTGGTTGTCATGCCTTTTTTACCTGGCGATTCGCTTTTATTTGCGGCAGGAATGTTGGCTGCGGCTTTTCCAGGTCAACTTAATATTTATATCGTATTAGGTTTGCTTTGGGTTGCGGCGATTGCAGGTGATACGGTCAATTATACGATTGGAAAAACCTTAGGAACGAAATTAGTTACAGCCAAAATTTTCGGAAAACGAATTATTAAAGATTCTGCCATTCAAAAGACCGAAGATTTCTTTACAAAATACGGTTCAAAAACCATTGTAATTGCACGTTTTGTTCCGATTGTAAGAACGCTTGCACCTTTTGTTGCGGGAATTTCTAAAATGCATTATGGCACATTTATTAAATATAATTTTATAGGTGGAACAATTTGGGTTTTCGGGATTACATTGGCTGGATATTTCCTTGGAACAATTCCATTTATCAAAAACAATTTCGAGATAGTTGTCATGGCAATTATTGTTTTTTCTTTAGTTCCGATTGTTGTAGAATTCGTCAAAGAGAAAATGAAAAAATAAAAAAATTCCGCAAGATTTTCTTGATGGACATAATATTGAACAAGTTAAAGTTTCGAAACTTTTTATTTGGATTTAGATAATCATTCAAATAATTCGTATCTTCTATTTTTAAAAATATCAATCAATGAAAAACCTATTAATTATTTGTTCTATCCTTTTTTCTTTTGTTGTAAATGCACAACAAGGTTATCCTGTTCCTCCAAAATCAGAAAATAGATTATTTTACATTCAACACAACGACAATAAAAATACGTTTGTTTACGATGCACTTTTTTCGAGCAAAGGAATTTTAGATGATGATAATCCAGTTGATATTTATCGCATTCTTTATGCTGAAGATGGCTCAAAAAAGCCCTTGACTTCTATACAAAAGAAATTGGCATATGGTTTAGATATTAAGAAAATTGAAAAGAATGTTTTTCAGTTGACATTAGTATCTTATCCAACTCAAAAATTAACGCTTAAGCTTGATTCTCAAAAAAATCCAATTGTTCAAACAACTGTTAATAACAAGTTGATAACATTGAATCGCGTTTTCTTAAAACAGAAGAAAGGAACGGCTGGAATTTCGGTAAAGCTTGATTATATTTTATTTTACGGAAAAGATAAAAACGGAAAATCTGTAGAAGAGAAAATTGTTCTCTAAAAAATTCTTCCTAAATTAGAATCTGTTAGACGCAATTTAATAGCATATGATCGAAGTAAGAGAGGTGAATACGCCAAGTGAAATGAAGAAATTTGTCGATTTACCTTTTGAAGTGTATAAAGATAATCCGTATTGGGTGCCTTCTTTAAAGAAAGATGAACTCGCAAGTTTTGATAAAAATAATGCAATTTTTGAGACGGTTGAAGCTAACTATTTTTTAGCTTACAAAGGAAAAGAAGTCGTTGGACGAATTGTTTCGATTATTAATTGGACCGAAGTAAAAGAACTTGGAAAGACTAAAATTCGGTTTGGTTGGTTAGTTTTTAAAGATGATATCAACATTTTAAAAGCTTTATTAACAACTGTTGAAAACATTGCTAAAAATAATAAACTGAGTTATATAGAAGGTCCGATGGGATTTTCGAATATGGATAAAGCTGGATTATTAACAGAAGGATTTGATAAAGTTGCCACTTTGATCGGTTTATATAATTACGAATATTATCCAATATATTTGCAAGAATTAGGTTATCAACCAAAAGCCGAGTGGTTAGAATATTCTATTGATATTGCCAATTTGGGCAAGGTAAAGCAAATGGATAAATTGTGTGAAATGCTCAAAAAACGTTACGAAATAGATACGTATAAATTTGATACAATTGACGAAATGTTACCTTACGTAGATGAGATGTTCGATTTGTTGAATGTGACGTATGCAGAATTGCAAAGTTTTGTTCCGATAGAAAAATTTCAGGTTGAACATTACAAAAAGAAATATCTAAAATTTATTCATCCTGATTTTATTTCGTGTGTAAAAGATAAAAACAACAAAATGATTGCTTTTGCGATTACAATGCCTTCATTTTCGAAAGCATTTCAGAAAACGAAAGGAAAATTGTTTCCATTTGGTTGGTGGCATTTGATGCAAGCGCAAAAAAAGAACGATCATGTCGAATTTTATTTGATAGGAATTGATCCTCATTATCAAAATAAAGGTGTAAATGCCTTGATTTTTAAAGAACTTTATGATCGATTTATAGCAAGAGGGATTAAAACTTTAGAAACGAACCCTTTGCTTGAGGAAAATACAAAAGTGCAACAATTATGGAAAAACTTTGATCCTGTTGTTCACAAGCGACGAAAAACATTTTATAAAAATATAGAAGCATAAAAAAAGGTTAGGATTTTGTCCTAACCTTTTTAATTGAAATAATAATTAATCTTGATTGTCTTCTTTCCAATCTTTGATTGTACTTTCAATTTCTTCTCTAGATTTTCCTGTTTTTTCCTGAATTTTACCTACAACTTCATCGTATTTTCCTTCAGCATAAACTTTGTCATCATCAAACCAATCACCATATTTTTGTTTTACAGCACCTTTGATTCGATTCCATTTTCCTTCTAATTCTAATTTGTCCATAATTTTTTGTTTTATAAGTTGTAAATAGATTTATACTATATGTTGAACAAATATTAAACCATAGATAATGAAATAATTATAAATTAATGTTAAAAAAAATGAAGAATAATTTCCTTAGAAAACTGCGAAGTAAATCAAAATAATGATGATAATAACAACTACTATAAATTCAAAAATGGGGATAGTTCTCCCTCCAGATTTTAAATTTCTTTTTCTTTTCGAATACATACCAAACCAACTTATAACCAAATAATGATCTAAATTTATGAAAAATATTATAAATCATTAGAAAACAATAAATCATAAAAAAAAGACTTTGAAAATATTTCAAAGTCTTTTCTGTTGTACGGGCGGGGAGACTCGAACTCCCACACCTTGCGGCACTAGATCCTAAGTCTAGCGTGTCTACCAATTCCACCACGCCCGCTAAAATCTCACCGATTTGGATTGCAAATATACACAAGTTTTCTTTCTAACAAAATTTCGAAATAAAATTTTTTTAATCTTTTTTTACATTCTAAATTTGTACAAAGCTTTTACAAAAATGGAAATTACAGGAAGAATTAAAAAAGTATTTGAAACTCAAAATATTACTGCAAGTTTCAAGAAAAGAGAATTCGTTGTTACAACGCAAGAACAATATCCACAAGATATTTTAATTGAGCTTACACAAGATAAGACAGACGTGTTGAATGCTTACAAACCTGGTGATGAAGTGAAAGTTTCTATCAACATTCGTGGTCGCGAGTGGGTGAACCCAGAAGGTGTAGCAAGATATTTCAATACAATCCAAGCGTGGAGAATTGAAAATATGGCAAATGCAGCTGCACAAGCACCTCAAGGTTACGATAATTTTGCACCAGCGCCTCCAGTAGATACTTTTTCTAACGGAGATGATGATGATTTACCATTCTAAGGAAAACAAAACATCAATTAATACTAAACGTGTTCTTTATTGGACACGTTTTTTTAATTTTATATAAATTATACACAAAACGATATGTATTGGTTAAGTTCTGATTTAATCTTTCCTGATTACGATGAAGTGAATAGTGAGGGAATTATAGCTGTTGGAGGAAATCTTTCGCCAGAACGCTTAATTCTGGCTTATCAGAAAGGAATTTTTCCTTGGTTTAATGAAGAAGATCCAATTATTTGGTGGTTTCCTCAAGATCGATTTGTCTTGTTTCCAGAAAATTTACATGTTTCGAAATCGATGAAGAAAGTTTTTCGAGATCAAACATTTACGTATTCAGAAAATAAAGCGTTTCGAGAAGTGATTACAAATTGTTCGCAAGCGTATAGAAAAGATCAGGACGGAACGTGGATTACGAATGATATGATCGAAGCATATTGTACGTTACATGAAATGGGAATTGCTAAAAGTATCGAAGTTTGGCAAAACGACGAATTGGTTGGTGGTTTTTATGGAATTGATATGGGCGATATTTTTTGCGGAGAAAGTATGTTTGCGAAAGTAAGCAACGCTTCCAAAGCTGGTTTTATACAATTTGTTGCAAAATATCACAAGAAATATAAATTGATCGATTGTCAGGTTTATACAGAGCATTTAGCGAGTTTGGGTGCAATGGAAATTCCGAGTGATGTTTTTTTGGAATATTTAGAACATAATCAATCAAAATAATATGAAAAAATTTACAGTTGCCGATATAGAAAAAGCACACGAAAAAGTGAAATCTGGAGCAGATTTTCCGAATTATATCAAAGAGATTAAATCTTTAGGCGTTATTGTTTTCGAGACTTGGGTGGTAGATAGTCATACCAATTATTTTGGGACAGATGATTTTGAAACGACTTCTGATACACAATACGATGATTTAATGATTGAAGATGATGTAAATATTGAGAAATTTACAACATATCTAAAAATTCATCAAAAAGGTGAAACAGATTATTTTACATTTTGTAAGCATTGTGCAGAAACAGGCATAGAGAAATGGATTGTTTCTTTAGATAATTATACTTGTACTTATTTTGACAAAAACGGAAACACAATATTAAATGAAAAAATCCCGCATTAATAGCGGGATTTTTTTATGATTTACAATCAGTTTACTTCGTAAAAGTAATTGGATATTTTAAATTACTATATTCGTTAAGATCTGCATTTAATGATCCAACTAATAGTCCAGCTTTTATTTTTAATGGAACTAAGTTATCATCGTCAGAAACCCACATTGTAACCGATTCTGATTCTTTGAAAACACGACCAGATTGTACGTAAGGACGAATTTTGATTGCTGCAATTTTCCCGAATTTTGTTTTTAGGGTTTCACGTCCCAAAACTTTCAATCGAAATTTAAGCGTTTCATCACCAAGAAAAATATTTTCGTTCAAATAATCTCCTGTTTTAAGAGTGGCATGATTGGCATTACGTAAGCTATAAAAAGCAGAAAGTAAATCTTGCGCATCGTACGGAATTGTTTCTGTTGTGACTTTTCCATCTCGTTTATTTTCAACTTTTGCTTTTCTATTGGCATGATCAAAATAATAGATTTGATGACGTTTGTAACTTCCTTCTACAATATTTCGAACAAATTTTGTTGGTTTCAAATCTGTTTTGTCAATATATGATTCGTAATTATCATCTACCTTAAAAAAAGCACGTACCGCACCAGTAGAAGTTCCTTTTCCTACGATATGAAAATGACTTTTTCCGTTCAATGTAGCTTCTTTTACATCAATTGATGCGAAGCCTGCATTCAATCCAGAATAATGAACTCTAAATTTTAGATTTTCGCCAACTTTGTAGTTGTTTTGAGCATTTAAAGGCAATGCAAATGAAAGGATAATAAAAGTAAAAAATAAAATATATTTTTTCATTTTGAATTTTTGGTTTTGAGGTTAAGATTCAAATTGTTTGCCAAAAATAATAAAACGCCTTTATAAATTGATATAAAGGCGTTTTAATTTATGAGAATCTAATGATATTCTAATTTTCTTCTTTTAAGGAAGATATTTGATCTGCTTCAGTTGAAGTTTCAAAATCTGAAACATTGATAACCGAAACAATTTCTGGAACATATTTTTTGATGGTCATTTCAACACCTGACTTTAAGGTCATTTGGTTGACAGAACATGCTATACATGCACCTGTAAGGCGAACTTTTACAATATTATCTTCTACAGATACTAATTCGATATCGCCTCCATCTGAATTTAAGAATGGTCTAATTTCAGTTAAGGCCTTTTCAACTTCTGAATATTTTTCTTCTGGAGTCATGATCTTTTACTTTTTTAATTTTTTGCCGAACAACCTGCCATCGTTGTAATACGGACAGCTTCTGTTGGAGGCAAAGTATTGTTACGTTCTACTAAACTTTGTACTGCGTTACGTGCAATTTCTTTGTAAACATTAGCTACAACAGTATCTTCTTGCATTGCAGCTGGACGACCAACGTCAGCAGCTTCGCGAATAGATTGTACAATTGGAATTTCGCCTAAGAAAGGAACACCAATTTGTTCTGCTAAGTTCTTTGCACCATTTTGTCCAAAGATATAATATTTGTTGTTAGGTAATTCTTCTGGTGTAAAATACGCCATATTTTCTACAATTCCTAAAACTGGAACATTAATCGCTTCCATTTGGAACATTCCAACTCCTTTTTTCGCATCTGCTAATGCAATATTTTGAGGTGTAGAAACCACAACTGCTCCTGTAATTGGAACTTGTTGAACGATAGATAAATGAATATCACCTGTTCCTGGAGGTAAATCGATTAATAAGAAATCTAATTCTCCCCAATGTGCATCACGAATCATTTGATTTAATGCTTTTGCAGCCATCGGTCCTCTCCAAACAATTGCTTGATCTGTATCAGCAAAGAAACCAATTGATAATAACTTGATTCCGTAAGCTTCTACTGGTTTTATTTTCGTTTTTCCATTAACTTCTACAGAATATGGACGAGCATCTTGACAATCGAACATAATTGGCATAGAAGGTCCGTAGATATCAGCATCTAATAAACCAACTTTGAATCCCATGTTTGCTAAACTAATTGCTAAGTTTGATGAAACAGTAGATTTACCAACACCACCTTTTCCTGATGCTACAGCGATAATATTTTTAACACCTGGCAATTCTGAACCTTTGATTTCGTTCGGATTTTTTTCTTCAACTTCAACAGAAATGTTAAGTTTAAGATTTGACTCAGGTAAATTTTCTTTAAATGCATTTTTCAACGCAATTTCCAAACGCTTGCGTTCGTGCATTGCAGGCGAAGGAGAAACAATATCCAAAATAATATCATTTCCCATCACTTGAGCGTTACGCATCCAATTGCGAATACCCAATTCTTCTAATACTTGATATATTTGATCTCTTGTGTAAGCCATCTTTTAAATTTAATGAGACAAAATTACGAAGAATCAAAGACTTTAAATAATCTAAAAACGTGATTTTAATTGTTTTGCTTTATAATTTGATAAATAGACTTAATTTGATGTATATTTAAACTTTAAATCTGACTATGGAAGAGCATATTATTTATCTGACGAATATAAGAAAACAGATTATTGATGAGCTTGAACAACACTCTCTGAAACAACTACTTTATATACCTGTTGGCTATAAAAACAATTTGTTTTGGAATGCTGCTCATGTTTTGGCAACACAGCAATTGATCCATTATTATTTAACCGATAATAGGATGTTGGTCGATATTCAGTTTATCCAGAAGTATAAAAAAGGAACAATTGGAAATACGGAAGTAACAGAAGAGGATGTGACAGAATTGAAGGAAATGTTGGAAAGTACACCAATGCAGATGTTCAAGGATTATCGTTCGGAAAAACTATCGTATTATCGATCATATAAAACAAGTTTTGGTATGACGTTAGAATCGATTGAAGATGCAATTTTGTACAACAATATTCACGAAGCAATGCATTTGGGCTATATGATGGCGATGAAAAAGAATATTCCTTTTTAAAATCAAACGCAGAATAAAATTTAAAAATTTAGATGTTAACATATAGAGATGCTAAACGAAGCGATTTAGAAAAAATAACAGAAATTTATAATTCTACAATAGCTTCACGATTAGTAACTGCCGATACAGAACCAGTTTCAGTTGAAAGTAAAGTAAAGTGGTTCGAAGAACATTCACCTGAAAAAAGACCACTTTGGGTTGTAGAAAATGAATCGAAAGACATTGTAGGTTGGGTAAGTTTTCAATCTTTTTATGGAAGACCAGCTTATGATGCAACTGTAGAAATTAGCATTTATTTAGATGCAGCGCAACGTGGAAAAGGTTTAGGAAAACAAGTGTTGGAATATAGCATTACGAAAGCACCAGAATTTGGAATTAAAACGATTTTAGGTTTTATTTTTTCGCATAATGAACCGAGCTTGAAATTATTCAAATATTTTGGTTTCGAAGAATGGGGAAATTATCCCAGTATTGCAATATTAGACGGAATAGAAAGAAGTTTAACTATTTTAGGAAAACGAATCGTATAAAAAAAACCTCACTTCATTTGAAGTGAGGTTTTTTGTTTATCAGATAAATTTTATTTCCCAATACTCCAAATCAGAGCTTTTTCTTTAGTTGCTCTGTAAATTGTAGCATGTTCTTCTTTCGGTTCTGGAGAATAATTCCATTGTAGATTTGGAAGTTTTTCTTCCGTTAAAATATTCTTCAAATCATCTGTATAAGGCAAAATATCACTTGCTCCAGATCCTGCAAACCATATTTTTTTTGGAGTTGAAGGAAATTTAGCTAAATCATCTTTTGCATTCAATAACATTTTATGATCGTTCCACCAAAGTGAAGGATCAATTGCGATGTAAAAATCAAACATTTCGGGTTGTTTCAGAAAAGTTTCCATAATAAATAATCCAGCCAACGATTCGCCAATAATCCCTTTTTGGGATTGAGTGTGATACTTTTTCGTGATTTCAGGAAATAATTCATCCTTGATAAAACTTCTAAATTCATTCGAACCTCCCACAACATCGGCTATTTTTTTATCCTCTTCGTTTTCGGTTGGTGGACTCAAATCTTTGCGACGTTGTATGTTTTCTATTCCAACTAAAATAACTGGTTTTATTTTTTTCGAAGTAATCAAACTATCCAATGTATTCGCAATATGTGGAAAATCCTCTTTTGTTCCGCCATCAGGCATATACAAAACCGATAATGAATCCTGAGAAGTTGAATATTCTTTTGGAACCCAAACATTAATAATTCGTTTTTCATTAAGAATTTTAGAATCAATTGTAAATGTTTCGTGTTTCGGAATTGGATCGTCGTAAACAACGGGATTAGAGTTTTTGCAAGATGTCAAAAAACTAATAGAGATAATAATTAATAAATAGTTAAAAATCGATTTCATGTATTTCATATTAAAGTATTTAGTCAAATATACAAAAATCATAAAGAGTTGATTTTCTATTTAATAAAAAAGACCACTAAAAAATTAGCAGTCTTTCTCAAATTATTTTTTTCAGAAGATTTTTAATATTCTAAAAATCTCACTTTATCTTCGATTGGTTGACGAACAGCTTCTGGCGATTCACCATCAAATTTTCCCATATAGAAAACACCAACACATTTTTCGCCTTCTTCCATAGTTGTAAACTCATCAACATTGGCGATAATGTTTGCTGGAGAAGACCAATATGCACCAATGTTTAGCGCACTTGCCATTAACCACATATTTTGAACAGCCATAGAAGTTGCAGCTAATTCTTCCCATTCAGGATTTTTTTCTGTGTTGATAAAATTGATTAATACAATTTTATTCGACTTATCACATTTCTCAATTAATGCATTTATTTTTCTGTCGCTCAATTGATCTGTTGGCGTTCCTTGCACATAAACACGCTTCACGTATTCGCGGAAACGGTCTTTTGCAGGACCTTCTAAAACGACAAAACGCCAAGGTTCAGTTTTTTTATGAGAAGGCGCCCAATTTGCTGCCTCAAAAATTTGATTCAATTCTTCGCGCGTAATTTCTTCTTGATTGTATTGCGGAGGAAATATAGAGCGTCTATTTTTTATGATTGATAATAAATCGTTTGCATTCATGTTGTAACAATTATTAATTTTATTCTACTAATCAAGCAAATTTACATTAATTTCAATTAAACCAACGTTAAGATGAAAACATTAGATTACAACAAAATTGAATATTAAAAAAACAATAAATTTCAATTTGATATTGGGAAATATTTCAATTAATCATTAGAGCTTTTCCAAAACAATTGGCAGCTATTTGTGATTTATGCCCTTATGGTAGCCATTATTTATATGTTTACTTCGTGCACTGTAATTGGTTATTTTTTGTGATGTATCCACTTATAACGGGATTTATGATTGGTGCAGACGTACTGAAAACAAAATGTCGTTAGAGCTAGGTGACTTTTTTGGAGGTTTCAAAAATATAGGAAGCTATTTCCTTTTAACGCTTATCATTATGGGAATTTTGCTAATTTGAGTTTTATATGCAATGCTTCCAGTAAGGTTTCCAAAATTAAAATTATAGTAAATCAAGTAAGTATTTTAAAAAAAAAAACTATCCCAAGGCAAAATTTATTCTTTTTTCTAACGCTCATCAGCACATTTACAAAAAGTCAACGCTAAACCAACAATTTATTTTGTAAAAGAATTGTTTTCCATTCTTATATGAAACAGTTATTTTGAAATTTCATTATTTTTGTACATACTTATAAAGAATGAATCACTCAAAAATAAATTTTTTACTATTTCTTTGTCTTACAACATTCTGTTTTGCTCAGCAAAAACTAGAAGAAAAGAAATCTGTAAATTTTGAGTATTATAAAAAATTGCTGAATACAAATTCGAATAACTATAATTTTAATTCTGAAGCCCTTCTTCAAAATGCACAAACTTCTGATGAGAAGTTTTACGCAAATTATATTATGGGTGGAATGAAATATAGAAATGGCTTTTATATTCAAGCAGTCTATTATTATGAAGAAGCTGGAAAAATAGGCAAAAATATTGATTCAATAAATCTAAAAATGGCCTATACAAATGGTTTAGTAATGTCATATAGAAGGGCAGGGCTTATAGAACAATCAAATGATGCTTGGCAAAACTATATTAAACTACAAAAAGAATATAAAAATCCCTTCAAAGAAGCTGAATATTATTATAATCTATCCAAAATCTATGATATTGATGCGGATTATTGTAAAGCTTCTGAAGCTAGAATAAAATATTTAAGTTTAGTACCTTTAGACATTCAAAAAAAAGATCCTGATTACATTTTTGCAGTGTATGCCCAAAATGCTTTTACTCAAATGAAATGCGGTAATATTTTTGAAGCAGAGAAAAATATAAAAAAAGCAGATAACACAATACGTGATGTAACCATAAGGGAAAACTCATCGTTATATGAAATTTATGAATTAGCTAAAGCTCTATTAGCAATAAAAAATGGAAAAAAAGAGGAAGCGAAAACTTATTTTTCTTCAGCATATTCTAGATCTAAAACCAAAAACACAGTTGCAGCTACAAAACTTATTTTAAAAGAGAGACTCGCCGCAAAAATAGATTCACCTGAAGAACAATTATCCTTTGTCGAAGAAATAGATAAGTTAACCCATAATGAAACCTTAAATATACAAGAGTTAATTAAATATGAAACGAGAAAGTCAAAAAATAAGATTCAAGAAGAGAAATATAAAACAAGTATTAGTTTTATTATTATTTTATTCTGTACAATAGTTGTGATTATTTTGATTTGGTATAATAGATTTAAGCGTAAAAAGCTAACTTCTGCATTTCAGGAGATTATTGCTGGTCTTGAACAGAAAAAAAATGTAAAAACAACAACTCATTCTATAATTTTCGAGAAGTCTAGAGAAATTGAAAATGAGGATCAAATTATCAAAAAATTGAAGAATTTAGAGCAAAAACATTTCTTTTTAGCTCAAAATTTTTTAGCAATCCAATTAGCATCGAAACTTAATATCACTCCCAGAAATTTAAGTTTTCTACTGAAAAAATATTACAATCAAGACTTTAATAATTATATGAATGATTTACGAATCGATTATTTTACACAATTACTAAAAGATAATCCGCAATATCGTAAATACAAAATTGCAGCTCTTGCAGAAATGTGTGGTTATAAATCGTACAACCAATTTGCTGTAAATTTTAAGGCTAAAACTAAGATTTCACCTTCACAATACATTACTTATTTACAAAAAGAATCACATCAATAATAAATTTTTTGTTTAGATGACTCAGCTATTTTTATTGCAAATTTCTTTAATAATTCCATTTTTACCTATCAATTTTATTTGTTTAACTAGATATCATTGTCTCAATGACTACACATCTAAAATTCTTTTTTCAAAAAATTCATATCACTGATAATCAATTGAATGTATTCAATTGATTATAGTCATTTAATATGTTGTTATAATTGATTAGTCTTGTATGTTAAGCTTTCATATTGTGTTTTAATGCTTTCTCTTTGTATCTAATTGAGATCATAATCACAAATGAAAATTATGTTTTCGGAAAAAGCACATTCAATATTTTTTACACATTCAATATTTTTTAGAAATAAAAAGTATTGTTGTGCTTTCTTATTTTCATTGATCTCAATATTTTTTCAAGCGCAAGTTTTTCAAAGTAGCAATTCTTCACTCTATGTTTCCGAGGGGACAACAATAATAGAAATACATGATGGATTAAATATTGAGAATGTAAAACCTTCAAAGGCTGTTTTTTATATTTCTAAAAACGCTGTTGTATCCGATGATAAAAAAAATCTTTTTGCAAAAGTAGTTGTTATAGATGATTCCAAAATTAGCACTACACCAATAAAGCACTTAGCAGTTTGTCACAAGAAACAAAAACAAAAAACAGAGATAAGACCAATAATAAAATCGTCATATAGATTTGAATGCTCAAGGTCTTCTTTGTTTTATGATATTGGGAATCAGATAGGAAAGTTTATATCTACAATTAGTAATACACAATTAGTAGGAGTTTTTTCAAGCCAAACAAAAATCGACTATCGAAAAATTATTTTAGGAAAATCAATTAAATCTTTCTATAAAAACAAAGGTTTAAGTAAAATAAGCGAAACATATTTTTCAATTCGACCACCACCTATAGTTTGTTGAATAATAATTAATAAAAAGTAACAAATAAAAATAACCAAATGAATAAAAATCTTTATATAATAATTGCAATTTTAATTTCAGGAGTAGCATTCTCACAAGTAGGAGTAAATACATCAAATCCACAAGGGGTTTTTAATATAGATGGAGGTAGAGACAATCCTCTTACAGGTGCAGGTTCTACTTATACTCCAGCACAACAACTGAATGATTTTACAGTACTTGTTAATGGTAATACAGGTATAGGAACAATTAACCCTTCCCAAAAATTAGAAATTCAGACAGGAGGTACTGCCACTGCTCCAGTAACAGGTCTTAAATTAGTGGATGGTAACCAAGCCAATGGATATGTTATTACTAGTGACGCTAATGGTGTTGGAACTTGGAAGGCCATTGCTCTTCCAGGTATTAAAGGAACTTTTGGTGGTGGTAATATCGCATCTGACAAAAATACAACAAGTACTACTTATAAGGACAGTGGTGCTTATATCACTTTACCTAAAGGGACTTGGTCTGTTAATTTTGGAGCAACACTTATTTCTCCAATGACGGGAACGGGAAAATTCTGGTTGCACGCTCGTGTGACAACTGACAATACTGATCTTAATAATACAAAATCAAATGGCGTTAATGCAGTACTACCAGGTGGAGCAACACTTTGCGCAGGTAATATTTTTAGCAGCTATAATATGATTCAAGGCTCTAAAGTATACACAGTTACTGCAGATAGTGTAACCTTATACATCTTTTTTGATAATACAGATAATAGTACACAACCTTGGACTTTTAGTCCTGGAAACTGGGAAAATTATCTTTATGCAACAAGATTAAATATCAACTAATTAAATTATTAATGCAAATGAAAAAAAATATCACAAAATTATATATAGCCACTTTTTTTATTATACTATCTGGATCTGCAATGGCTCAGGATGGAGGTGTGGGTGTCAATACATCAACACCAGCAGCAACGCTAGATGTTGTTGCATCTCCTAACATTTCTACGAGAGTTGATGGTTTAATAGCACCCCGTCTAAAAGGATCAGAATTACAAACGAAAGATGCTTTATATACAGCAATACAAGATGGCGCAATCGTTTATGTTACTGAAGCTGTAACAACGACAACAGATAAGACAACCAATGTTACATCTATTGGTTACTACTATTTCGATAAGACGCAAGGTACAGTAGGTCGTTGGATGAAAATAGCTAATCCTGCTGTAGCTGCAGCATATCAAGAGCCTTGGAATATACAAGGAACATCGACTCCTTCGACAGCCAATACAGATGCAATCTATCAAAATAATATCGTAGCTATTAAAAAGCAAACAGGTATTGCAGGTGTTGATCTTGATGTTTTAGGTTCAATTAGAGGAGGAAATGCTTTAGTTTATTCAAGTGGGACAACCCCAGTAATTGTTGGAAATAATTCAATTGCTGTGGGAGATGGAAACTCAGCTACAGGAGATAATACAGCCGCATTCGGTTATCAAACAACTTCTGCTGGAGTAAGCTCCTTTGCTGCAGGTTATCAAAATACGACAAAAGGAAATTATAGTATTGTTGCTGGAAAAGGAAATACACTAGGTTCTGGCAATACTGCGACTAGTGGACATGCAAGTTCGGTATTTGGGGAGGTTAATCAAGTTAATCACATCCTTTCTTTTGTAAATGGATATGGAAACAAGTTAGTTGATGCAGATGGTCAAGCCGGTACGAATTTTGTGTCTGGTGACTCAAATGAGTTAACTGGTAATACGAGCTGGAATTTTGTTTCGGGACGATTAAATAAAATTTCTGGCATCACTACTTTCACAGCTGGTTCAGCCAATACCGTATCTGGGAACGGAGCTGTAGCTATTGGTTCTAATCTAATTAGTGACAATAGTGGACAGATTTCTTTAGGAAAAAATAACTTTAGCTTCCTTAATGCTTATTTAACAATAGGTAATGGTGCAAGTACATCAGCTAGAAGCAATGTGATTGCAGCAGTTGTAGATCAAACAAATGCAACAACATTAGCGAATTCTTGGGTAGCAATTGGCAGTAATAATGTTGTGCCAGATAGGTTAAACAATACAATAAAGTTAAGAGTCTATGGTGGTATTCAAACTGCTGCGAGTACATATGCCGATTATGTATTTGAAGATTACTTTACTGGACATTCTGCAATTAAGCCTGGATATAAATTTAACTCACTGTATTCTGTTGAAAGTTTTGTAAAAGAAAATCACCATCTACCAGGTGTAACATCCATAAAAGATCTCGAAAAAACATCAAATGGTTATGCTTTTGATCTAACCCAACTATCCACACAGACCTTAGAAAAAGTAGAAGAGCTTTACTTACATACTATTGAGCAACAAAAACAAATAGATGAGCTGAAAAATTTGGTAAGAACACAACAAGAACAAATCAATAAGTTACTGTCTAAATAATAGTTGTGAATTTCAAAAATATCCATATTGGAATCTTAATTAACCAAGCAGTTACAGAAAGCGGAATAGAAATGTCTCGCATCTGTAACTTCTTTAAATGCAAAGAAAAAGAAGTTACTGAAATGTATCAGGCTAAAAGTTTAGATACAGAAATTTTATTGAAATGGAGCAAGCTCTTAGAATATGATTTTTTTAGAATATACACACAGCATCTTATTTTGTATGCACCACCAGTCAAACAAGAAGAGAATGAAAATAATAAAAAATCATCACTCCCGCAATTCCGAAAAAATATCTATACCAAGGAAATAATCGATTTTATTCTAGAACAGATTTCAAATGGTAAGATGACAAAAAATGAAGTAATAGAACGGTACAGAATACCAAAAACTACTTTGTACAAATGGATAAGTAAATATAGCGAGATAAAATAAGCAACCATAAACCAAGAGGATGGACTTAACTAAACCATTTTAAACCTAAATTCAAGTTCTGCTAACTGTTGAAAATATGGTTAGCAGTTTTTTTATAATGAACATTTTGAAAAAAAATACTTCAAACAAAGAAGATAAGGTAATAGTTTAATACACAAAAAATAAATATGAAAAATAATCAGCCCAACTATAGAAGAATTTATTCAGATATCCTCAACAAACACCCAGAAAAGAAAGCGGAATGTCATCCCTTATTGAAAAAGGAGAATCTTTCGGTTTTAGACATCATCGAACTTAACAAAATAATATTTGGTATTGTTGATAAACAAAAACAAGCAGAAAACCAAAAACACCGCTCTTATAGCAAATCTGATATTCTTAAGATATTGGATTATCAGAAAAAAAACAATCTGAATAATACTCAATTGGCAAATAATTTTTCATTAAGCAGAAACACTATTGCCAAATGGAAAAAAATGTTTTTAATTATATAATACATTATACAAATCAAACATCAAAACCCAAGACTGTAATAGAGCTTTTCTATGTTCTTATTTCCTTACTGCCAAAAAAGAATAAATTTTCCTCACCATTCCGGTATATTTCATGTTAAAAGATATGATTTTGACAGATGATGAAAAAACAGAAATTGATCTACTTGGTACAAATCAAGAATAATATTAATTTTATCGAATGTTAGCAAAGCATTCGATTTTTACGAAAATGAATGAATTGGGAGCTGCAAAAGTTCCCTTTTTTTTTATGATCGATTTTTTGAAAGAAAATGGAGAAGTAATTCCGTTAAATGAATTACCTGATGAGATAAAATTTGAAATAGATTCGCCAAAAAAAGAATCTTTTCAGAAAGATTTTAAATTCAATAAATTCCCGATTTCCTTTGATGAATATTTGCCAAAATTCAATTATGTTCATGAGAATCTTTTGTTTGGAAATTCATATTTAACGAATTTAACGCTTCCAACAAAAATCGAAACTGATTTGTCTTTGAACGAAATTTTTCAGTTTTCTGAAGCAAAATATAAACTGAAATATAAAGACGAATTTGTTTGTTTTTCTCCCGAACGTTTTGTAAAAATTGAAAATCAAAAAATCTTTTCAAATCCAATGAAAGGAACTATTGATGCTTCGATTCCAAATGCGAAACAACTCATTTTGGATGATGAAAAAGAAGCTGCCGAACATGCTACAATTGTCGATTTAATCAGAAATGATTTGAGTCTTGTTTCCGAAAATGTTGAGGTAACAAATTATCGTTATATCGATGAGGTGAAGACAAATGATGCAACACTTTTGCAAGTAAGTTCTGAGATAAAAGGTGATTTAAATGATGGTTATTACCAAAACTTAGGAACGATTTTCGATCAACTTCTACCTGCTGGTTCTATTTGTGGTGCGCCAAAAAAGAAAACGGTCGAAATTATTTTAGAAGCCGAGAAATATCATCGTAATTTTTATACAGGAGTTTTCGGTGTTTTTGATGGTGAAAATCTTGATAGTGCGGTGATGATTCGTTTCATTGAAAATAATCAAGGCGGATTGTTTTTCAAGAGTGGAGGAGGAATAACGGCAAAAAGCAAAGCAAAAGCAGAATATGAAGAATTAATTCAGAAAGTATATGTTCCAATTTATTGAATCGATTTGTTGTGTGAATAAACAACTTCGAAATTTAGAATTTCATCAAGCGAGATTTGATCGAACAAGAAATGATAATTTTAATGAAATCAATCCGATTTTATTGAACGAAATTATTAAGTTTCCAACAGATTTAACGGATGAAAAATATAAAGTTAGAATTGTTTATGATCGAGAAATTCAATCGGTAGAATTTCAATCGTATCAAATCAAACCAATTGAAAGTATTCAACTTTTTGAAATCGAAAGTAAAATTGATTATTCATATAAATATTTAGATCGTTGGTTTTTTGATGAATATTTAAAAGAATCAAAAACAGATGATTTGGTCTTGGTAAAATCAAATTATATTACAGATTGTATTTATTCGAATATTGTTTTTTTTGACGGTTCTCAATGGATCACGCCACGAACTTTTTTGTTGAAAGGAACAATGCGAGAAGCTTTGTTGCAATCAGGCGAAATCATTCAGAAAAATATAAAGGTTTCAGATCTAGTTAATTTTAAATCATTCAAACGAATCAATGCGATGATGAATTTAGATGAAAGTCAAGAGTTGGATATTTCATTGTTAATTCAATAACTCTATAAAATTGATAGAGTATTATTTGCTTTTTCATTTTTTAACATTACCTTTGCACAACTTATCAAGAAAGGTGGAGGGATTGGCCCTGTGAAACCTTAGCAACCAGATGACTTATAATCTAAGGTGCTAAATCCAACCTATTAGAGGGAAAGATGAGTAAAAGTATTTCACTTTTATCTGTTGGTTTCTTGAAAGTTTTATGAAAATTAAAAATGAAAAGAAACAAATTTTTACTTGCTTCATTCGCATTTATTTGCGCATCTACACTTTTCGCTCAAGAAGTTGAAAAGGAGGAAACAAATCTTAACGAAGTTATTTTAATTGGTGGTCGTACATCAGAGAGAACGGTAGTTAATTCGTCAGTTCCTGTCGATATTATCGATGTTGAGAAATTGAAAACGTCTTCTCCTCAATTGAGTGTGAATGATATTTTGAATGTGGTTATTCCTTCTTTTAATTCGGTTCGTCAATCATCTGCCGATGGAACGGAGCATATCGATCCTGTGACATTGCGTGGAATGGGGCCAGATCAGGTTTTGGTTTTGATTAATGGAAAACGTCGTCACACAACTTCGTTGGTGAATTACCAAAATACGGTAGGTAATGGTTCTGTAGGAACAGATTTAGGCGCAATTCCGATTTCAGCGATCGATAAAATTGAAGTTTTACGTGATGGTGCGGCTGCGCAATATGGCTCTGATGCAATTGCGGGAGTTGTAAATATTGTTTTGAAATCTAAGCCAGGTGGTGACGCCTCTTTGACGTATGGTCAGACTTCTCGAAATGATGGAGAAACGTACAATTTTAACGGAAGTTATGGAACTAAATTAGGCCAATCGGGCTCTATTGTTTTTTCGGCGGTTGTAAGTGAGCGCAAGAAAACAAATCGTTCAAAAGATCATAATTTAGATATTTTTGGAGATAATTTCGCATACGATTTTGCAGATGATCCAGATGCTGCGAGAGCTGCGGATGATGCGAAAATTGCTGCTTTAGGACTTTCGAGAAAAGATTTTAGATTTCAAATTGGAGATGCGGCAATCAAAAATCAACAATTTTTTGTAAATGCTGAAACGGCGATTAATGATCGATTAGATTTTTATTCATTTGGAGGAGTTTCTTTACGTCAAGGAAATGGATTTGGTTTTAGAAGATTACCAAGCGAATTGTCTGAAGATGCGTTAAAAATTTATCCAAATGGTTTTCAAGCTACCTTAAAATCAAATGTAAATGATTATTCAAATTCGACAGGATTACGTTATTCATATGATGGATGGAAAGTTGACTTGAGTAATACTTTTGGTTTAAATTCATTCAAATATGATTTAGAAAATTCAATTAATCAATCATTAGGCTTAAACTCTCCAACCGATTTTTACGCAGGAAAACATCAATTTTTACAAAATACAGTCAATTTAGATTTTTCGAAACGAATTAACCAAAATGTTAGTTTAGCGTTTGGAGGAGAATATCGTTTTGAACAATATAAAATAGAAGCTGGAGATGAAGCTTCTTACGCAGGTTCTGGATCTGAATCTTTTGTAGGATTTTCTCCATTGAATGCTGTAAAAGGTGATCGTCATTCAGTTGCGGCTTATGTAGATGGAGAATTGAAATTTGGAGATTTTACAGCTGATTTAGCTGGACGATTCGAAAATTACTCAGATTTTGGAAGTACAATCAATGGAAAATTAGCGATGCGATATGAATACGCAAAAGGATATTCGGTTCGTGGAGCAATTTCGACAGGATTTAGAGCGCCTTCTTTGCAACAAAAATACTTCAGTAATTCATATACTGATTTATTCTTGAATGATAATGGTGATCAAGTTTTGGTAACAAAAGGAATTATCCGAAATGAGTCTGAATTGTCGAAAGAAATTGGTTTGGATAAATTGAAAGAAGAAAAATCAATCAATGCAAGTTTAGGTTTAACATTTCGTCCGACTTCAAAATTATTCATCACATTGGATGGATATTTTATAAAAGTTGATGACAGAATTGTCTTGACTTCTGATATTACAGATCCTGCTTTAGAAAAATATAATGTTGCGACAGCGCGTATTTTTACGAATGCAATTGATACTGAAACCAAAGGTTTGGATTTAGTAATTTCCTATGATACTCGTTTAGGTCGAGGAAAATTGAATGCAAGTTTATCAGGAAATATCAACGAAACAAAAATTGTCGGTTATCATTTTCCAACAGCTTTAACAATTCCAACGGAAGAATTTTTTGGCCCTGATCAAGTCAATATTATCGAATCGTTAAGTCCAAAAACAAAAGCAACTTTAGGATTGAATTATGCAATTTCTGGATTCAATTTTATGGTGCGTAACACGTATTTCGGAAAAGTGACAAAAGATGGATATCCTTGGGGAAGTATCCAAGAACATACGGGAAAAGCGGTGACGGATGCTTCGATTGGTTATGATATTACAAAGAATTTCAACTTTACAATTGGTGCAAATAATTTGTTTGATGTTTTCCCAGACAAGCAAGTTTACGAAAATTCTTATTATGGAGTTTTTCCGTATGCACCGGTGCAAATGGGGATGACAGGAGCGTATTATTTTGCGCGTGCAAGTTTTAAATTTTAATCAATAATAAAATATTCTAAGTGTCAATTTTAATGTAAATTCAAACATTCAATTGGCACTTTTTTGTGTATGGCACATTCAAAAATTGGTTGGAAAACCGCAGCAGCATTAGTGATTTCGAATATGATCGGAACAGGTGTTTTTACCAGTTTGGGTTATCAAATTTCTGATCTTAAAAATACAACTTCTATCTTATTATTGTGGTCAATAGGAGGTTTGTTAGCGTTGATTGGCGCATTTATTTATTCGGAATTAGCTTCAAAATTTAAACAATCAGGTGGAGATTATATTTATTTATCTCGGACATTTCATCCCGTTTTTGGTTATTTATCAAGTTGGATTTCTTTATTCGTTGGTTTCTCTGCTCCAATATCTTTAGCGGCTTTGGCAATGGGAAAATATCTCAATGTTTTTGGATTAGATTTAGGAAAAGAATTTGCAATAGCAATGATTTTGATTGTTGCAGTTTTTCAATCATTCAGCCTAAATTTGAGTAGTAAATTTCAGAATATTTTTACTATTCTTAAAGTTGTATTTATCATCGTTTTAATTGCTTTAGGTCTTTATTTTGCCCCAGCAGTTGAGCCGAATGCAATACTTTTTGACTCGACTTGGAAAAATGAATTATTACTTCCAGCATTTGCCACATCTTTGGTTTATGTAACTTTCGCTTATACAGGTTGGAATTCGGCTTCATATATCGTAGAAGAAATCGATCAACCAAAACGAAACTTACCAAAAGCATTATTTATAGGCGTTATCTTTGTGACAATTTCCTATGTTTTGCTAAATTATGTTTTTTTGAAACATGCGTCATCAGCATCTTTAGCTGGACAAGAAAATGTAGCGAATATTTCGTTTGGTAATCTACTTGGAAATAATGTGAAATGGGTGAGTTGCTTTATTGCTTTGCAATTGATTGCGACGATTAGCGGTTATTTGTGGATTGGTTCTCGTTTGACACAAGCCACCGCGCGCGAAAATAAATTGTGGAATTTTATGGCAAAAGAGAATAAAAATAGAATTCCGGTTCGTGCAATTTGGGTGCATACAGCAATTAGTATTTTGCTTATTTTTTCAGGAGATTTTGAAGTGATTTTTACTTACACATCTTTCGTTTTACAAATATTAGCAACATTAGCAGTTTGTACAGCGTTCTTCATCAAACAAGATCAATTAACCATTATCAAAAGTAAATTCTTTTATGTTTTACCTGCGATATTTTTAGCATTTAGTTTATACATCTGTTATTTCGTTTTGATGCAAAAACCCAAAGAAAGTTTATTTGGTTTAGGTATTATCGCATTAGGAATTGTATTATTCTATTTTGATAAGAGAATTGAGAAAGAGAAAAATTAGCTATAAATCTTAAGATAAAAAGAATAATTATCCGTTTAAAATAATTTAAACGCTTAATAAACGGATAATTCATTTATTATATAGAATTTTAACATATTAATTAACATAAATTAGTATGATAAGAAAATTACTTCTATTTAAATGTGTAGTATTGTCATTTTTAGTAGGCAATATTTCTTTTGCACAAAACAAACCTATTGAAGTTTGTGGAACTGAAGATTTACAAGCTGATTTTTTTAAAAACAATCCTGGATTTAAAGAAATTTATGAAGCTAAAATTAAAGAATTTGAGCGATCAAGAAAAAATGGGGAATTTGCTAATAAGGCAAATCAAATTATTGAAATTCCTATTGTTGTTCATATTCTAGATGATGGAAAAGGTTTATACGTGCCAACCAATGCCCAAGTAAATGCTTGGATTGCTAGAGCAAATGCAATTTGGGACGGATCAGCATCTGATATTAAGGGTCCAGGAGCTGGAGGTACTACATTACCTGTTCGTTTGGTATTAGCAAAAAGATCACCAAGTTGTGAGGCAACAACAGGGATTATTAACCATGATTTATCAAAAAATCAAACGTATGTAGACAGTGGAATCGCAAATGGATCTTCTAATCCTGGTATTCCTTATACAACGATAAATTCAACATATAATTGGGATCCAAGTTCTTATTTTAATATTTATATTACAAATAAGATAAACGGAGTTAATCCTTCTACTCCTGGAATTGTCTCATATACAGCAGGTTTTGCAACATATCCAGGGCAATCTGTAGATTTATCTGTGATGTTATATCATGTTGTTATAAAATCAACAGATACTGTATTAGCACATGAAATGATGCATGCATTTGGTATAAAACATGTATTTGCAGCTGATTCAGGTTCAGATGATGGGAATGGTGCAACTTGTGGAGGTGTAGTAAATGATGGAATAGAAGATACACAAAGAACTAGAAGTGGACTATTTTTTGGTTCATCAAATAATCAGAATGGTCAATACAATCAATATAAAGTGTATCCAGATAATAACACGATAAATGATTGTACCAATACAAAATTTGATGGTGTACAATATAATATGATGAGTTATGGTTCTAAACTAGATCGCTTTACACCTGGACAAGGAAGCTATGCAACTGATGTTATTTATGCGATGAGACCAAGTTTCTTTAAATCTAAAGCTTTAATCTCTATTACAGGTACAGAAACAAATCAAACACCAAAAGAAGCATGTAAACCTGTTAACTTGTTAAAGCCAGCTTCAGATGGTCAATCATATGGTATAGGTATTACAAAAGTAAAGTTTGGTGATATTAATGTTACTTCTGGTGTACCAACAGGTACAACAGGTGTAGTATTCTATTCTGATTATACTAAAAATAGTTGTATATCTGATGCTTTTATAACAGAAGTAATAGAAGGCAATACGGTAAATATAGAATTAACAGGTGGAGCTAATACTGCGCAGGAAACATTTTATGTTTACATAGATTATAATAACAATGGTACATTTGAAACTAGTGAGTTAGTCATGTCAAAAACTGCTACGAATAATATAGCAAGTTCTACGATTAAAATTTCTACAACTTCTGTTAAAAATACACCTTTAAGAATGAGAGTTATTGGTGATTATGGAGGTAGTAGCTTAGCTTGTAATGATAGAAATTATGGTGAAGTAGAAGATTATACGATAATTATAAAAGAAGCAGCTTCTACTACTTATGAAAACATGGCTTGGAGTGTTGGAGAACCAAGCGCTACCAAGGAAGCTATTGTAAAAGGCGATTTAGCATTGACTAAAAATATTACGGCAAAGAAATTAACATTAGAGTCTGGATCAGTAACAGTAAAATCAGGAACTGTATTAAAAGTTGAAAACGAAATCATTAATAAATTAACTGCTGATAAATTTATTATTGAAGATGGAGGAAATGTTATTCAAACAAATGCTGTAACAAATACAGGAAGCTTCACAGCAATCGCAAATAGTACACCAATGATTTTTAATGATGCAACTTTATGGTCGTCTCCAGTAAATGGTCAAAATGTACGTAGTTTTTCACCAAATACTTTAGATAAACGTTTTTATATTTATAATGAACAAACGAATAAGTTTGCAAGTTTGTTTGTAAATGATCCGTTATATCCAAATAGTAATTTACAAAATCCAGCAACGTATAATTTTGAGAATGGATTAGGTTACCACATTCGTGTAGCAAACAATCATACACAAACAGCTCCAGGAGCCATTTTTGCTGGTAAGTTTATAGGAAACTTAAATAATGGAAATTATACAAAATCTGTTACGAAGCAAAATTTAGGTTATCATTTAATAGGAAACCCTTATCCTTCTTCTCTTGACGCTAAAAAGTTCTTGCAAGCAAATCCTTCTGTAAAAGCATTGTATTTTTGGACACACCAAGCTCCATTAACTTCTGCTGGTTATGCTAGTAATAACTATGCTTCATATAATCTAACAGGAGGAACACAAGCTGCTGCTGGAGGTGTTATTCCGAATGGGATTATAGGTAAAGGACAAGGATTTATTGCAGAAATTAATGCTGCTACTACTTTAAAATTTGATAATACTCAACGTACAGATTTGAGTGCGATTTTTTACAAAAATGAAGATGATTCAAAACGAATTTGGATTGATTTATTTGAAGGAACTCAAGCTAAAAACCAAATATTAATTGGTTATGTACAAGATGCAACAAACGAATTTGACGAAAGAATGGATGCGAAACTTAATCAAAATTATGATGGTTCTGCTATTTACTCATTGATTAATAATTTGTCTGATCGATTTGTAATTCAAGGTAGAGCTTTACCATTTAATAATGATGATACTGTGAAATTAGGACTTGATGCAAAAGCAAATGCGTCATATACAATTCAATTGAATAATACAGAAAATATTGCAGATGATGTTTCAATCTTTTTGTACGATAAAGTAGATAAACAAATTGTTGATTTAAGAAAACAAGCTTATACATTTAATGTACAAGAAGGTATTAATAATGATCGTTTCGAATTAATGTTTACGAATAAAACATTAGGAATTAGTAATGTGACGAAGCAAGAAACGGTTGTATTTAAGAAAAATAATACAATTGTAATTCAATCTCCAAAAGAAATAAAATCAGTAGAAGTTTATGATATTTCTGGACGAAAAGTTTTATCTAAGTCTACTTCTGGAAAAGAGATCACATTATCTAATTTACCTAAAACGAATCAAGTATTGGTAATTAAAGTAATCAATACAGATCAAACAATTACTAACACTAAAATCTTATTCTAATGAAAAAAATTATCTTAATAACATTATTTTCATTTTCACATTTAGCTTTTGCTAATGAGCAGGAAGAAGTTTCTTTTTTCTCAAGTTCTAAAGCTTCAAATGATATTGGAACTGTAGACGATCCTGATGATCCAAATGCTACACCAATCTCGGATTATGTATATCCATTAATAGTTTTGGCAACTGCTGTTGGATTTTATTATACTAGAAAGAAAATAGTAGTCAAAAATTAAAAACAAAACCCACTCAAATTTGAGTGGGTTTTTTACTTTTAGTCTTTTATTCCATTAAAAATATATTGTAAAATCGGATTGATTTCTGGATTTTCAAGATGTTTTTTGAAAATTTTGGTATGATATTTCGGTTTGTTAATCATTTTACGCTCAACTAATTCATCAATTGTATCAATGTATTCAACTGAAGTTTTTCCAATCAATAAATTATCCAAAGATCGTCCTTGATCAACATAATTCAAAATTGTTTTCAAACCTTTCAAGTAAAGTGCATCTTTTGTAAAACCACCACCACGATAAACGCGAGTTGTCAGATAAAATGCGTCTTCAGGTTGCATTTTATATTCTTCCATCAACGTCATAAATGTTTCATTGAACGATTTTCCATTTGTCAACATATGTACCGCCATAACGCGTAAACCAAGTTCTCTTAATCGGCTATGATTAATAGAATCAGAGTAATATTCGCTTAAAATCGCTAAACCTTCTTGCGTCAACGTATTCACAGGTAAACCAATACTGAAGATTTTTAATGGTTGATCCAATGCATTCATCGTTGTTACCATGTGAACTCCAATTTCGTGCTCGATTAAACCATTTGTAAAACGTTTGTCAAATTTAACGCCACGTTTAATCACAACTTTTCTCTTACTATTGATCACAAGCGCTTTTGAAGCGATATCATCTGAAACTTCGATGTCAAATTTGAAACCATAATCATTTGTAGCATTTCTAAAAAGATCAACCACTTCTTCCTCTGTATAATTGCCTTGTTTATCCATTCTAAACTCAGGACAATAAAGGATAAAGTTCGCATTTTCGATATCTTTTTTAGATGGTTCGCCAAAATAACGCAACGAATTGTACAAAAATTTATCCGTACCAAGATTCGCCAACAAATCTACCTTGTCAAAATAAGCGTTAATCGTGTTAACATACATATTTTGAATACTAATATCATTGATTTTCTCGACTTTAATATTCGATAATTTTCGTTTAAATTCGAATGGATCAATGTTAAGCGGATTGTATTTAAATTGTGGTTCGTATGTATATTTTGAAGCTAAGAATTTCTTCTTTTCAAATTCTAAATTAATCGGATTGATGACACTCAACAACTCAAAATTTTGAACCAATTGATACAATTGTTTATCAATTTTGACCAAATCAGATTCTAATTCATTGTGCAAAATATTCACTTGCTTAGAACCTACTTTGTACGTCGTTTCCGTTTTTACAAACTCGTAAGCGTGGTTAAGAATCGCCGATTTAAAACCTTCTTTTATTTGGTTAATAATCTCTGGAAAAGATTCTCCTGTCAATTCATCGCAATAAATTTTTGAAACTTCTGTCGCTAAAACCAATGTATTTTTGAATCGATTTGTAACAAATTCTAACAAATATCCGCGTCCATAAAATACATCGTTAATCGCTGAATAATTGTGAATATTTTCTAACTCAATATTCGCTAATTCATCGCGCCAACTTTCTACATAATTTCCGTAACGTTCGTTATCAACTCGCTCCGCACCAATGTTGAACACTGGAACCGGACGATCCCAACGTTTCCAATTGTACGAGTGAATATCATAAACCAAACACGACTTAAATTTAGTTTCAAGCTTGTTGATTAAAGCTTCCAAAACCTCATAAAAAGCATGATGTTTTGCAATACTTTTTTGTTTTTGAGAAACCGACAAAGGCTCTTTCCAAACCTGTTTTCCCCAAGCTTCTTCGTACACAGCAGTTTCTGGACCACGATTTAGATCGTATTCAAATCGAGAATCACAACCTTGAATTAAGATTGGAAAAGTTTCTACAAACTCAGCTGTATGCGGATCTTCCTCGTACCAACGTTCATAATTGCTTAATAAACATTTTTCGCGAATATCTTCGCGCATTTGTCCACCATCATGAATGGCAGCACAAACGTAAGGAATGTATTCGTCGATTTTTATTTTGAATGATTCGTCTTCTGCATAAGCTTCAAATACAATTTCGTTCTCAATATTATCTAAAATTTGCTGTATACTTATGGATTTCATGCTTTAAATTCTTTATATTTCTCCAATAACATCGATACGATTTGTTTCTGAATTTCGTTGTTATTGTTTACATTATTGTGAGGAACAATTCCTCCAGGACTTACGACATTTAGCTCAACCATTTTCCCGTTAATCAAATCGATTCCGCAAAAATAAATTCCATCTTCATTTAATTGTTTTCCTATTTTACGGCACAATTCTAACTCATGTTCGCTCATGTCATGTCTAATCGCAGAACCACCAGCCGAAATATTAGAACGGTGATCGCCTTCTGCAGGAACACGCATAATTGCACCAATCGGTTCACCATTAATCACAATGGCGCGAACATCACCTTTTTCTGCACCTTCTATATAATTTTGACAAATAATAGGCTGAGAATTTCCGGTATGATTGATATAAAAATCGCAAATCGAGCTTAAGTTACCAATATTTTTTCGTTCGAAAAGTATAACACCTTTACCTCCCATTCCGTCTAATGGTTTGATGATAAATTTCTCGAAATTATTTTCCTCTACAAACGATTTTATCAAATCGATGTCTTTTGTAATAAGCGTTTGAGGAACAATTGTTTCTTGACCATCATCAAAAGAAGCGGCGTATATTTTGTTATTTGCTTTACGTAATCCCGAAATTTTGTTAACGAAGAAAACTTTTTCTTCAATTAATTCTAACATATTCAACAAAAGCGGATCAATTGGTGGATCGGCTCTCATAAAAATTATGTCAAATTCGGTCAAATCTTTTATACTACTTTCAAATTTCATGGTGTGATAAAATTCAACACAATCATTTGTTTCTGTAGTTATCATCTTTTTGCAGTTTCCTACAACTTTGCCCTTGGCAATAGAGATATCTTTTTTTGTTAAATAGGATACTTCAAATCCACGATCTACGCATTCTTTAATAATTCGCATAGTGGTGTCTTTTCCTGGTTCAACCTTGTCCCAAGGATACATTACGAAGCATATTTTCATATAAATAAAAAGGGTATTAAAATCAATGCAATAATAACTAAAAGTTTGATACAAAAAATGATCTATAAAAAATTATAGAATATTTATTTTTATTCTATGAAAGATATTGATTTCTAGTGATTAATAAAAGAAAATGGTGATTGATTTTTCAATTTCAATCACCATTTGGTTGGTAAACTATAAACTATTTATTTCTTAAACGATCAATTGTTTCTTGAACTTTAGGATCATCAGCTTTTACGCTGTAGTAATCTGCAATTTTTCCATTCTGATCAAGAACCAAATATCTCGGTATCCAATTTAAATCAATCCCTGTGCCAAAATTGCCTTTCCAGTTGTTTCCTAAGTAAAAGTGTTGACCCTCAATTTGATATTTTTCAATACCATTTTTCCAAGCTTCCTCATTCTTGTCCATTGAAAGGTAAACAAAGGTTACGTCAGGATTTTTTTCGTGCAACGATTTCAAAGCAGGCATGTTTTTGATACAATCTCCACACCAAGTTGCCCATAAATCTAATAGAACAATTTTTCCTTTATAATTCGAAAAAACTTTTTCTATGGTTGCCGAATTTCCATCCAAATCAACTACACTATCTTGCAAAGCAGCAGCGGGAAATTCAGTTTTCATTACCGACGGAATATTTTGCGCAAACGCATTCATTCCAATAAATAATATAAAAACGCTAATTATTTTGTTCATGATAAATTTTTATCGATTTCTTGTATTTTCAAAATCTATACCAATTTAGTAGATTTTAAAGCGAAGTTAAATATTTATTTCGAATCATTGCAAAAAGATGTAATTTTGTTTCATGCAAAAATATCTGATTATTGGGCTTGGTAATATTGGTGCTCAATACGAAAATACTCGTCATAATATTGGCTTCAAGGTTGTTGAAGAAGTTGCTAAAAAAGTTGATGCTAAATTTTCGCCATCAAATTTTGGTGAAGTTGCACAATTTAAATATAAAGCACGTCCAGTTACGTTGTTAAAACCAAATACATACATGAATTTGAGTGGAGATGCGGTTCGTTTTTGGATGAAAAAAGAAAATATTTCGTTAGAAAATATTTTTGTCATTACAGATGATTTGAACTTGCCTTTCGGAACAATTCGTATGCGTGGAAAAGGTAGTGATGGTGGACACAATGGTTTGAAGGATATTCAGAATAAAGTTGGCGGACAAAATTATGCGCGATTACGCTTTGGAGTAGGAAACGAGTTTTCAGAAGGAAAACAAGTGGATTATGTATTAGGCGATTGGTCGGCAGAAGAAAATGAAAAAATGAATGAACGATTAAATTTGGCTGCTGATGCAGTTTTGTCGTTTATTTTTCAAGGATTAGGGAATACAATGAATCAATATAATGGTAAATAAAATTTTAGGAATTGCAATGATTGCAGGAACACTTTTTTTAGGTTCTTGTGCAAGCAATTCGTCAAGTTCAGAAGGAAAAGAAGCGAAAATAGAAGAAGTAACTTCGACGTTAGACAATGTAAATGAAATCAATTTCAAGAACAAAAAGAATGTTTTGTTAGACGTTCGTACACCTGAAGAATTTGCTGAAGGTCATGTTCCTGGAGCGGTAAACATTGATGTGAAAAATCCAAATTTCGAAGAAGAAATTCAGAAATTAGATACAAAAAAGAATTATTTTATTTATTGCAAATCTGGTGTTAGAGCAAAATTAGCAACAGAAAAAATGCAAGAAAAAGGTTTCAAAAATGCGAAGAATTTCAAAGATGGAATGTCGACGTACAAAGGAACTGTAGCAAAATAATGGAAGGATTTCGTCCCGAAATATTAAAAGAAATTGTCACAACAAAAATGCCTTTCGGTAAATACGAAGGGCGATTGTTGTGCGATTTACCTGTTTCTTATTTGGAATGGTTTGTTGGTAAAGGTGGTTTTCCTAAAGGAAAATTAGGCATTTTATTATCTACCGTTTACGAAATAAAATTAAATGGTTTAGAAGATATTATCTACGAATTGAAACGTCAATTTGGTTAAACTTCTATTTGATAGATTCTCGATTCTTCTTCCCACGGATGATAGCCTTGTCCAATATATTCAAAACCTAACTTTTCGTAATATCCTACATGATCTGTGCAAAGGTTTAAATAATTGAATCCAAACTTTTTAGTGTCTTCTTTAGCTTTATCAATTAAAAGAGACGCATAATTATTACCTCTTTCTTCTTCATTAATATAAATTGCGCAAATCCATGGATAAAGATCCATTCTACTGATAAAATCGTTTGTAATTAATCCTGCACATCCAATAATTTCATTTTCTTTTAACAATAAATACCACTGCGGCAAAGGATTCTCAGCATGAACAGCATGTGTGATACAATCTTCGTAAATAATTGGAGAAACTTCACTCCAACTTTCTTGTAAAAAAGCAATTGCTTGCTTTAAATAATCTTTTTCCTCTCTTACTGAAATAACTTTTAGCATAATTCTTTTATTTAGTTTCCCATTCATAAAAATTTGCATCATCACGCAATTGAAATCCAGCACTTGGATACAATGAATTTCCAATATCATTTGTAACACTGGTTTCTAACAGCATCGCGCAAGCATCTGTTTTATGACACAAATTTTTTGCTTCTTCTATCAATTCTCTCGAAAAACCTTGTCCGCGAAATTCTGGAGAAACAAATAAATCATTCAAAATCCAGAAACGTTTCATTCGTGTAGATGAAAATGAAGGAAACAATTGTACGAAACCAACTGCTTTTTCATCTTTATTATAGGCTAAAAAGATAACCGATTCATCATTTATAATTCTGGCTTCTAAAAATTTTTCTGCTGCTTTTACATCAGATTTTTTATCATAAAATTGACGATACGCGTCAAATAAAGGAACTAATTCTTCTAAATTATTTATAGTAGCTTGTTTTGTCATGATTTTTTAGTTTACGATAAATTATTAGTGTATATAAGATTAGAGAAGTGGAGAAAACTGTAATTAAGAAATATTTTGTTTGATTAAATTCAGATTTTGATATTAAAATATTTTTGCCTTTTTCTAATTGAATGATAGAAATTGTATTTTGATATTTTTGAGGTTTTTCATAATAAATGTTTACATAATCTCCTTTTTTAATTTTTTGAGTTATAAGGTGTTTTTTGATTGAATACGAATATTTATTTGAATCATTTTCCAATTTTAGAAAAAACACCATCTTTTTATTAGAAAGATTTCGAAGACTTTTTTGTCTATATATACTTTCAGATAAACCAATTTCTGATACTTTTCCTTTAATTAAATTGCTTTCAGAAGTATTTATATCTATGATAGAATTAATTATTAAAAAAATTAATACTATTGGAAGAATAGAAAAGGCTATCCATTTTTTTAAAGCAGAAATACTCAAATTATTAAATTAAAAAATTATCCATATAAATTACTTCCATCCAAATATTCCCAAACTTTTGGAGGTAACATGGGTTTTATATTTTTTCCATCTTTTATAGCATTTCGAATAAATGTAGAAGAAATTTCCATCAAAGGCGCTTCAACCATTTCGACATTATCGAAATTTTCTTCTTGCGAATAACCAGGACGCGGATAAACATACAATTGATAATCACGCATTAAGATCTCTGCATTTTTCCATTTCGAAATTCCATCCAAATTATCAGAACCCATAATCAACGCAAAGTCATGCTCAGGAAATTTTTCGTTTAGATGAATTAACGTATCAATTGTATACGACGGTTTGGGTAACGTAAATTCGATGTTAGATGCACGAAGATTAGGATAATCTTTTATCGCTAATTCTACCATTTCTAATCGATCATATTCATTTGCCAAAGAACTTTTTTTCTTTAACGGATTTTGAGGCGAAACCACAAACCAAACCTGATCCAAATCGGTGAATTGTTGAAAATGATTGGCAATAATTAAATGTCCGACATGAATAGGATTGAATGATCCAAAATATAAACCGACCTTCATAAAATTGATTTTTTAGAAAAACAAAAATACGATAATTGTAGAATAAAAAAATCCAGCCGAAGCTGGATGATATGTTTAGAATTTTACTAATTCTTTATATAGCTTATGCGTAGGAAGTCCCATTACATTGAAATAACTTCCGTTCATATTGTCAACACCAATGTAACCAATCCATTCCTGAACGCCGTAAGCACCGGCTTTATCAAAAGGTTTGTAATTATCGATATAGAAATATATTTCTTCGTCCGTTAAATCTGCGAAAGTAACTTGCGTTTCGTCCGAAAAAGTAACTTCTTTTTCTACAGAACGAATCGTAACCGATGTATAAACAGAATGTGTTTTTCCGCTTAATTTTTTAATCATTTCGTACGCTTCCTCTCTATTCGAAGCTTTTTCTAACGATTCATCATCCACCCAAACAGTTGTATCCGACGTAATAATCAAATCATTTGGTTGAATATCCGTATAAGCTTTTGCTTTTTTAGCGGAAAGATATTCGGTGATTTGTTCTTTCTTGAATTCGTTGCGATCAAATGTTTCGTCAATATCCAATGAAATTGTCGAAAATTGTAATCCTAATCCAGCTAAAAGTTCTTTTCTTCTTGGCGATTGTGATGCCAAAATAATATTGGTATCTTTTAATTTTTCTGTTAATAACATTTAAAATTCTTTTATACAGAAGCAATTTCCTCTACATTATACCATTTGTTTTGAACTTTCAAGATTTGTTCTAATAAATCACGAACACATCCTTTTCCTCCATTTTCTGGTGAAATATATTCCGACGCTTTGCGTACATCCATACACGCATCGTTTGGACAAGCTGACAATCCTACTAAATTCATCACAGCTAAATCTGGATAATCATCGCCCATATACGCAATTTCATCAGGATCTAATCCATAAGAAAAAAGTAAATCTTCAAAAGCTTCTACTTTATCACGTTTGTTCACGTAAATATCTGTTAAGCCTAAATATTTTAAACGATTCACAACAGCTTCATCTCTTCCGCCCGTAATCACCGCAATTCGTATTCCTTGTTTGATGGCTAATTGCATCGCATAACCATCGCGCGTATTCATTGTTCTCACCATTTCGCCAGTTGGTAATAAAATTAAATTTCCATCTGTCAAAACTCCATCTACATCTAAAATAACGGTTTTAATGTTATTTAGTTTTTCTTTATAACTTATCATTTTTCGTAAACTCGTTTGATTGAATCTGTCAATATTTGGTAAATCTGCAATAATCTCGAATCATCTTGTAAGGCCTCTAAATGACGATCAATAATCACTTGATCTCCACGTTTTGCTGGACCAGTTTGTGCATCTTTTGGACTCATTTCAATCACTTTATTTGCTGTTTCCTGTATAAGAGGCAACAAAACATCGAACGGAACATTGTTTTGCTCACAAATATTTCCAGCGATATAATATAAATGATTGACAAAATTATTTGCCCAAACACCTGTCATATGCACTTGCATTCTACTTGCAAAATTAAGTTCGTGAACTTCGTTTGAAATACGATTTCCTAAATCATTCAACGTCTTTAAATCCTCAGGATTTTCGGCTTCGATAAAAAACGGAATATTATCATATCGCATTGTTCTTTCTTTCGAAAAAGTTTGCAATGGATAAAAAACGCCTTTTCGGTAATCGCCTTTCAGAACAGACATTGGAGACGAACCAGAAGTATGAACGACCAAAACATCATCATACGGAATATAATGAGAAAACTCTTCGATTCCAGAATCGGCACTCGCAATAATATAAATGTCTGCTTTCTCTATTTCAGAAATTTTATCGGTATACGAAATTCTATTTGCTTCTCCGATTTCTCTAGCGTGTTCTAATGTTCTATTGAAAATTTGTCGAACATTGCAAGTGTTTTCGATTAATGCACGAGTTAAGTGAAACGCAACATTTCCCGCACCTAATATGACAATTGAACTCAATGTTTTAGCAATTTTTTGATTAATATTAATTGAATGATAAATGTAAGTTTTTCAGTCGAGGAAAAAAATTTTTAAAAAAAATTAAAAATTCTTGTAACATTTTGAAAGTTGTTGCGTCTTATTAGTAAAATCATCCAACGATTAGGTTTACGTATTATGCAAAACATAGTACTTGAAAAATTAAAAAAAGTTTAAATATTTTGTAACAAAACATTTTTTAGATCGTCTAATTAGGAAAAAGTACGGACAACTCTTACTATGTATTATGTAAAACATAGTACTATTAAAAAAATATTAACTATGAGATTAAACAAATTTACTTTAGCTATTCTTTTCTCCGTTTGCTCTATTTACGGATTCTCACAGGAACAACATCCTATGAAAGGAAAGATTGAAAATGCAAAAAATGAGGCGGTTGGTATGGCTGCGATTCAGATTTATAAGGCAGATTCAAAAGAATTATTCGATGAAGTGTATGCAAATGAAGACGGAACATTTGAGATTCCAGATTTGGAAGACGGAAATTATCGTTTGGTGATTACAGAATTTGGTTATCAACAATCTGTAACAACTGCAGAGGTAAAAGGAGGTGAATTAAATTTAGGTAACATCATTTTACAAGTAGAAAAAGCGGAAACCGTAGAACTGAAAGGTGCATTTGTTCGTGCGCAAACTTCACAATATCGTAATGAAATTGATAAACGTATTGTTGAAGTTGGGAACGATTTGGTATCTGCTGGATCTGATGCTGCTTCTGTTCTGAATAATATTCCGTCTGTAAATGTGGATCAACAAACAGGAGCATTGTCATTAAGAGGAAACGAGAATGTAAAAGTTTTTGTAGATGGCAAACCTTCTTCTCAGTCAGCAGCGCAATTGTTAAAGCAAATTCCTTCGAATCAAATTCAACGAATTGAAATTATTACCAATCCTTCAGCAAAATATGAAGCGGATGGAAATTCTGGAATCATCAATATTGTTTTGGTAAAAGGAAAGAAAAAAGGATACAATGTTGCGTTGAGTACAGGTTATGAGCAAGGAAAGAAAAGTCGTTTCAATAATTCGTTAACAGCAAATGTAAATACAGGTTCTTTCAACTTTTTTGGAAATTATAGTTACAATAAGCGTCCGAGTGAATTTCATGGTTCTTTAAATAATTTTGACACAAATTTCAAAAGTGCAATTGATATTTTAAACAACGATGAAAGCCAAGCAGGTAAAATTGGTTTCGACTGGTTTATCAACGACAAGACAGCTTTAACGGTTTATACAAATCAATGGTTTGGAAAAGGAACAGGACTGATTGGATCGGATATGGTGAATACCAAAACGCAAGAGTTTTATCCTAATAATTCAAATTTTGATGGAGATTGGAGAAGTCAAGATTATAGTTTGAATTTCAAACGTGATTTTGACAAAGTAGATCACAACATTGTTTTAGACGCATTTTACTCGAGAGCTAAAAGTGTAGATTTACGAAACATGCATAATTTTTATCCAGAAGAAGTAAAGTATTATGAAGATCGTGATGACAGAACAAATAACATTCGTGTTAATTTAGATTATACAAACCAAATCAAAGATGGTGGAAAAATAGAGGCTGGATTACAATTTAGAAGAGAAGATAATGATAATATTTTATTAACTGACCGAAGAATAATTGTAAAAGGTGAAATATACAATCCAAGTACAGACTTCAACTTCACAAGAGATTTCTTTTCTGCATATGTAAATTATGGTCAGAAATTCGGGAAGTTTGGAATGCAATTAGGTTTACGTGCAGAACAGTTTAAAGATAAAGGTGATTTCGTTGTTAATGTAAATGAAGAAGGAAAAATAGAACAAGATAAATTAGATTTCTTTCCATCAGCTTTTTTAACATATGATGTTACCGAAAAAGGTCAAGTGTCATTAAATTATAGCCGCCGTATTGACCGTCCAGGAATTGGGCAATTATCTCCAGTACCAGAATGGTCTACACCAATGATGTCAAGTATCGGAAATCCTTATTTAAAGCCAGAATATACAGATAATTTCGAAGTAGGGTATTTACAACGAATTGGTAAAAATTCTATTTCTGCGAATGTGTTTTACAGACATGTCAAAGATAATATCTTCAGAAATGTTTTACGAAATGAAGAAGTTTATGGAGCATATATTCAGAATTACCTAAACTACGATAAAGTAGATGCATATGGTTTTGAATTAGCATTTAACCTTGTGCCAACAAAATGGTGGTCATCTAATATCAGTGGAGATTATACGCATAATACAATGGTTGTTCAACAAGAGAAAGAAGAAAATGGAGTTAAAGTTCCTTACTTTGTCGAAATTGATGCAAATCGTTTAACAGCTCGCATGAACAATACATTCAAAGTTTCGAAAGCTATCAGTTTACAACATTTCTTTATGTATCAAGGTAAATACAAATTTATCCAAGGAGAAATGCGCGATATGTGGCGTATGGATTTAGGAGCGCGTTACACATTTATGGGTGGAAAAGCAAGTTTGAGTGCACGTGTAAGTGATATTTTTAGAACATTTTATGGACGTTTAGAAATGTATAATCCAGATAGAGCAACAGGAAAATTCCGTTGGGAAGCACATACAATGAACATCGGATTTACGTATAATTTCGGTGGAAAAGTACGAAATCGTGCAGAAGCTCAACAAAACAAATCTGAGCAATCAGGAGGAGTTGGTTTCTAATAAATAAAGAACATTCTTCATTTATTTAAATATTCTTAAAACTAAAAAGAGTTCCAATATTTTTTGGAACTCTTTTTTATTGGGTTATTTTTTATTGAACTTATTTCTTGAATAATTTATTCAATGTTACAGCAATAGCACCATCTCCAGTCACATTTCCTGCTGTCCCGAAACTATCCATTGCGATATAAAGTGCAATCATCAACGCTTGATTTTCTGCATTAAATCCTAACATCGAAGCAATAATACCAATCGCTGCCATAATCGCTCCACCAGGAACTCCAGGTGCTGCAACCATCGCAATTCCAAGCATCATCATAAATCCTAAAAATTGAACAAAATCAATTTCCATACCTTGTATTAACATCAATGCTAAACAACAACAAACGATTTTTAACATCGAACCAGATAAATGAATTGTTGCACACAACGGCACAGCGAAATTGGCAATTTCATCTCGAACTCCAATTTTCTTTACTTGCGCAATTGTTACAGGAATTGTAGCCGCTGAAGATTGTGTTCCTAATGCTGTGAAATAGGCTGGTAACATCAATTTCATCATGCTAAATGGATTCTTTTTCGCAATAATTCCTGCAATTGTAAATTGAAGCACTAATAAGAAAACATGTAGCACGAAAATTACACCAATTATTTTCAAAAATACATTCATAATTGTTACCACTTGTCCTGAATATGACATGTTCAAGAAGATTCCGAAAATGAAAATTGGTAATAATGGAATGATTAAATTTTGAATTAAATACGTAATAATTTCTTCAAAATCATCTGCAAATTTCCCAAAAGTCGAATCTTTCAATCGTGATAATCCAATTCCGAAAAGAAATGAAAATACCAAAGCTGGCATTACATCAAATAACGGAGGAAATTCTATCGAAAAGTATGGTGTAAATTCTTTTGCTTTTTCGGCTAAATTAATTTGACCAGTTTGATGTTCTAATAATTGTGGAAAGATAGACATACTCGCTGAGTAACCTAATAATCCTGAAAAAATGGTTGATCCGTAAGCAATTAAAACGGTTGCTAATAATAATTTTCCGGCTGTTTGTCCTAATCTTCCAATTGATGGAACAATTAATCCAACAATGATTAATGGAATCAAAAAGTTAAGTAATTCGCTAAAAAAATCATTGAAAGTCATAAAAATACGACCAATAGCTTCTGGTATTATTCCGCCGAGTGAAATTCCGAGTACAATGGCAAGAATAACTTTTACGAGTAAATTGTCTTTAAGTTTGTGCATAGTCAAATTTAGAAAAAATCCGTTCAATACAAGGTTTTAATTCTAAATGTTGATAAAAAGAAAAAAGCGATACTAAAATTTAGCATCGCTTTTTGGTATATAATTTTTGATAAAATTATTTTTTAGGTAAACGTACAATTCGGCTCGCATCGTTCGTATAAGCTTTACTTCCGCTTATTTTTTTGTAAGCAAATTTTGACGCCAAACGTGTGTTTTCTGTCGTAATATTGTTGGTAACATCACCTTTATTATTCATTCTGTCCACAATATCATACGTTACATCGTAACCTAATTGCTCGTAACGCGTCGGAAATTCACAATAAACTTCTTTGAAATCTTTGATCACACTTTGCACTTCCGTATCTCTTGTATTGATTAAACGCGCAGTACTAAACAAAAAACCAAATTCGCGGAATGCATCGATATTTTTTGCATTATCTGCGTTATAAACATCATAAACCGAAACCGATTTTATTCCGTAAGCTTTGATATTGTCTTTGTTAAATGTTTTTAATTTTTCTAAATATTGTTTTCCCAAATTATCATCATCACCAACTAAAACCGTAATAATTGGCGTATAATAATCTTCACCGTTAACTTTATCGTGTGGTTGAACAATTTTTGCAACACTATCTACAATCACAACATTTGCTTTCAACTGTTTTTCTAATTGTTTTTTCGTATAACTTGCTAACTCTTGATCGTCACGATTTGTTAATAAATAAACTTGTTCTCCAGCAAAGTTTTTCCCAATTTCTTCGATGATTTGATCTGCAATTACTTCATCTTTTGGATTAGAAATCAATAAATCATTGAAAGAATTTAACGAATCGTCATTTGCATAAGGCGAAATCACAGCGATACCAGAATTACTGAAGAAGTTGGCAACTTCTGTAATATCAGACGTGTTCAACGGGCCGATAACAGCATCCGTTTTACTAAAATCTGTTGTTGATAAAATATCTTGCAAGTTTCCGTTTTTCGTATCGATCACTTTCACATTTACATTTTTACCTTTTTTCGCCAAATGAGTCAACGCTAATTTAGCTCCAGTAAAAAATTGCATTGCTTGCGAATTTTTTAATTGCGGATTATTTGCAACATCAAAAGGTAGCATAATAGCAACATTAATTTCATTGTCATTAGCACGTTTCAACTTTCCTGCAGTTCCGTATTTGATGATTTTAGCATTTTTTTGCAATGGAATTTTAAGTGTCATTCCAGCTTTTAAACCATTGATTAAATCAGGATTTAAACGCAATAACTCATCTAAATTCGTGTTGTATTTTTCTAAAATTCCGTAAGCCGAATCTCCATTCTGAACAACATAGTTGATCGTGTTTTCTTCGATTACAACAGAACCAGATTTTTTAGGAATCGTTATCACCATTCCTTCTTTTACACCTGTTTGTAAAGCTGGATTTTCTGCATATAAATCGTCAACACTTACATTATACTGTTTTGCTAAAGTGTATAAAGTTTCTCCTTTTTTGATTAAATGCGTTCCTTTTGGAACAGAAAAAACTTTATTTGTCACATCTTTTGGAAGCTTGATTACGTCACCAATTTCTAAACCTCTTTCTTTGATTTGAGGGTTTAATGAGTTCAATGTTTCTTCCGAAATTTTATATTTTTTTGTCAAATTGTAAACCGTTTCTTTCGGCTCAATTGTAATATATTGATAATTATCGTCCGAAATTTTTACGTTTGACGTAGTCGTTTGTGTATTGGTTTCAGTTGGTTTGGTTGTCGTAGTTCCTTTACCTGGAATCACAATCAAATCACCTGGATGAATCCCATTTTTTTCAATTTTAGGATTGGCTTTATACAATTCTTCTTGCGAAACACCATATTGCTTCGAAATTCCGTAAACGGTTTCTTTTGCTTGAACTGTATGCGTTTTTTGTTGAGCATAAAGTGCTGATGCACCAACAAATAACAATAAAGCTAATATTTTTTTCATTTAGATGAATTTTCGTGGTCAAATATACAAATTATGTTTTGTTTAGAGTTCCTCTTTCAATGTATTTATGATGAACTCAAATTCAAAAGGTCGAAGACTATCTTCAATAAAATCAATGAAATACTGAATATTAATGTAATCAAAATCAGCAAAATTTTTCACACGTTCTTGCAAACCATTTTGTTGAGAAAGATCATTTAATAATTGCTCGATTCTCTTCAATAAATCTTCATTTTTTTTCACTTCTGCATGCACCAAACGTTGTTTTATTTTCTCAAAACCTTTCAACTGTTTTGTGCGCTGCGCTTGTATCATATCGGCAAAAGAAGATTCTGTTAACGAACTCAAATGTTCCAAACGTTCAAAAATGCTTTTTAATTCTTCTTCCAATTCAGGAAGTTTTGGAGCAATTTCTGATGAATTTATCGAACGTTTTTTTGTGATTGCTAAACTATTCGAAAATAAATCTTCGTTTGATAGATCTAATTTTTGTTGTTTTTCGTATTGTTTTTCAGTTCGGATTAACAATGAATTTCTCAAAACTAAAAGTGGAAAATCAACTTCAAATTGTTTGAACATTTCTTTCAGTTGTAACCAATAAGCCATTTCGCCACCGCCGCCAACATAGGCAACATTTGGTAAAATTGTTTCTTGGTACAATGGTCTCAAAATCACATTTGGGCTAAATTTATCTGGATTTTGATGTAAATCGGCAATAATTTCTTCTTTCGAAAATTTGATTGAAGTGTTATTGACAAAATACGTTCCATTTTGTTCAACAATACGTTCGCGCGAATTATTTTGATTGATATAAAACAAATTTATCTCACGAGGATTCACTTGAATAGAATACCCCAATTGTTCTAATTTCTCATTGTGAGGTATTACTTTTTTGAACGATATTGACTGAATTAATTCTTCTTCAAAAGTTGGAATCATCAATTTTTTCAATTCTTTATCATCTCCATCAATCATCAACAATCCAAGATCTTTGAATAATAAATGAACCAATTTTCGTGTTGCGTCTGTCAAATTATCATTCGATAAATAAGATGCTTCAATCAAATTTTGCAATTCAGTTTTCTTTTTTCCATTTGGAATTAATGACAAAAATGAATCAAAAACTTTTTGTAAACCGTTTGTTGATAAACGACCAACTGGTCCACCAAATTCTTTTTCCCAATGAATAATTCGATCTCCAAATTTGAAATGATTAATTTCTTCGAAATCGTGATCTTCTGTCGCCATCCAAAACATCGGAACAAAATTGATTTCACTTTGTTCATTATTTAATTCCTCGCATGCTTTGATGACTTGCAAAATTTTATAAAAAAAGAAGATTGGGCCTGTAAATAAATTTAACTGGTGTCCAGTCGTAATTGTTACTGTATTCTTTTCTCTTAATTTTTTTAGATTATTTTGTTGCTTTTCAGATAAATCTAAATGACTCAATTGTTTAGAAATTTGATCAACAAGAATTGCTCTATTTTTATAATGTCCAAGTTTATTTTGTGCTTGTTTTATATAGTTTTCTTTGGTTGGAAATAGGTTGTAGAAGTCTTTCAAATTCTCGTCTTGATTGATATAATTTAGCATCAATTTTGAGAAATAATTTGAATCCTTAAGTGATATTGTTTCCATTTAATTTTTATTAATCGTTTGATGTACATCCATTGCTCTGTCCGTTGCAAAAATGTCGACACCATCTTTTTCTAAATCGCGGTAAAGTTGTCCATTTCTCGCCGAAGCACTTTTGTCTAAGTTTCCTAACGTTCCAAAAATGACCAAAATATCCTTGTCATGAATTTTATTTATAAATGATTCATCATTGCGTCGAGTTCCCGTAAATGCAACCATTTTGTCAGTCGGAATCCCACTGTTTATCATTTCATTAAATTCACGTTCGTTTCGCATCGAAACAGACAATAACATATCTGGCGCAAGTTGATGCAACTTTTTCGCTTGACCAACTGTATACGTCACCAAAACTACCTGTTTTTGCATATTTGCTCGTTCTATTGTTTTCACAATATCACGATAATCAACACCTTTTTTGATGTCAACCATAAAATAAATTGGTTTACTTTTTCCCCAATTTAACGCTTCTGCAAAAGTTGGAATTTTGTATGACGTTTGTTGTCCAAAATCATCTACCAAAAAGTATTCCTTAATGGTTTTTAAGTCAACTTGATTGACATCTTGTCGCCCAGTACTTGTTCGTTGCAACGAATTATCGTGCATCAAAATAAGTTGATTATCCTTTGTTTCGGCAACATCAATCTCAAAAATTTGAATTCCTTTTTGGTAAAGATGTTCAAAAGTTTCGACACAATTTTCAGGAAAACCATGTATTCCACTTCCGCCACGATGTGCGCTGACAAAGTTTTTATTTTTGGTCGAATATTTGAAGGATATTTCTTCGGATGAAGTATTTTGATGTGTTTCGGATTGATTTTTCTTCGGATTACAACTAAAAATAGTAAGTAAACTGAATATTAAAATTCCGAAATAATATCGTTTAAAATAGTTGAAATTCATATTTTTAAATAAAAAATTAAATTAATTCATTCAAACTTATCGAATGAAGCTGTAAATTTAAACTGAAAATAATCAACAAAATAAATTATTATGGGACTTAGAACTTTTTTGAAAAGAATTTTAGGAAAAACTGAAACTGCGATTGATGTTGCGGGAGATAAATTTGACGATGTTTCGGCAACTGTAAAAAAAGCAGGAACATTGATTGCAGATGACGCATCGGATTTTGCGCGTAAAACAATCAATAATATAAAAGATGCTTCGGGTGATTTGAAAGAACAATCGAAAGAAGCCGCTAGAGATTTTAAAGAAAGATCGAAACAAGATTATAACGAAGTAAAAGATATTGCGGAAAAGCAAATGAAAGAAACAAGTGCTTTTGTGAAAGAGAAAGTTTCGGATTTGAAAGAAACTTTTAAAGAAGAAAAAACAGAATTGGAAGAAAAAGCTGATGAGTTAAAAACAAAAGCCGAAAATAAATTAGACGAAGCTTCTGAAGACATTAAAAAAGAGACAAACGATTAAAAAGTCTTTATTTATCAAGTTTTATTACAATTTATAAATGTTAAATTTAACATTAGTTATTGATTATTATAAAATTGGTTTAATTTTTGATTTAATAATTTTTCCTCGAAATAATTAAAATGACTGAATACAAAGATCTCGAGCCCTCTACAAACCCTAAACATAAAAATGAATTCGTAAAGAATATTATTATTGCTGTTTTAGCAGTATCCTTGTTATTAGCTATTGGGTATATTGTATATTCTAAAGAAGCAAATGCAAAATCTTCGATAGAAATGCAAAGTGATATCAATGATTTGGAACGATCAAGAGAAATTCTGAAACAAGAATTACGTATTATTAGATCTGATTTTGATGATGCTAAAACTCGTGTTGTAAAAAAAGATTCTTCTTTAAGTTATCAAGATCGATTGATTTTGGAGAAACAAAAAGAGATTCAATCAATCTTAAATAAAGAAGGAATTACAAGTGGAGAATTGCAGCGTGCTAAACGTTTGATAACCTCTTTACAAGCAGATATTAAAGTTTATAAAGAAGAAATTGTTCGCTTGAAAGACGAAAATAAAAAGCTGACAAATAAGAATACAGAGTTGACTTCGGAAAATTCTCATTTAAATGAGCAGAAAAAAACTGTTGAATCAAATTTGAGTACTGAAAAAGAAAATCATCAGAATTTAATCAAAGAGACAAATTCTACTTTATCGATTTCAAATTATACGATTAAAGGGTTGCGAGTAAAATCAAGCGGAAAAGAAGTGGAAACAACGCGAGCAAGAAGAATTGATAAGGTTAGAGTATCTTTTGATTTGGATAAAAACTTGAATGCGACTTCAGAAACCAAAGAATTGTATGTTTCTATTTACAAACCAAGTGGCGAGATAGGAAAATTTAAAGGTGCTGATGCTGGTGAAACAACTTTACGTTCAGGATCTTCTGTAGAATATTCTGATCGTGTAAAAGTTAATTACAATAATATGTCTGGTTCAAGAGTTAATTTTGACTGGGTTGATTATGACTTTCCAAAAGGTGAATATAAAATCGATATTTACCAAAATGGATACAAAGTTGGTCAAAATGTGATTACACTTCGATAAATATTAAAATTATAAATACATAAAAAATCTCTTCAGTATTATTGAAGAGATTTTTTATTTTAATGAATTTCTTTATTCAACAATTAAGATGAAATAATTCTTTTTACCTTTTTGTAATAAAACGTATTTATCTGCGATTAAGTTTTCTGTTGTTAATACAAATTCTTCCGCTACTTTTTCTTTGTTTACAGAAATTGCGTTTGCTTTTAATTCGCGACGCGCTTCTGAATTTGATTTTAAGAAACCAGATTTTTCAGCCAAAGCAGTTACAATATCCAAACCAGCTTCGATATCAGCTTTTGCAATTGTTGCTTGAGGTACACCTTCGAAAACTGATAAGAAAGTATCTCCATCTAATTCTTTCAAATCTTCTGAAGTTGATTTTCCGAATAAAACTTGAGATGCTTTTTCTGCTTTGCGTAATTCTTCAACACCATGAACTAAAATTGTAATTTCAGTTGCTAATTTACGTTGTAATTCGCGTAAATGTGGCTCTTGACGATGACGCTCGATTAAATCATCAATCGCTTCTTTTTCTAAGAAAGTATAAATTTTGATGTAACGTTCTGCATCCGCATCCGCTTGATTTAACCAAAATTGGTAGAATTTATAAGGAGAAGTACGGTTTTTATCTAACCAAATATTTTCGCCACCTTCTGATTTTCCAAATTTAGTTCCGTCAGCTTTAGTTGTTAATGGACAAGTAAAAGCAAAAGCTTCACCTTGTACTGTACGACGAATTAATTCTGTTCCAGTTGTGATATTTCCCCATTGATCAGAACCTCCCATTTGCAATTTTGCACCTAATTCTTTGTACAAATGTAAATAATCATATCCTTGAATCAATTGATATGTAAATTCTGTGAAAGACATTCCGACATTCGATTCAGAAGAAAGTCTAGATTTTACAGAATCTTTCGCCATCATATAATTTACAGTAATGTGTTTTCCTACATTACGCGCAAAATCGATGAATGAAAAATCTTTCATCCAATCATAGTTATTCACCAATAAAGCTGAATTTCCATTATTTGTATCAAAATCTAAGAAACGAGACAATTGTGCTTTAATTCCAGCAACATATTTATTCAATGTTTCTTCGTCTAATAAACTTCTCTCTGCCGCTTTACCAGTAGGATCACCGATAAAACCAGTTGCACCACCAACCAAGGCGATTGGACGATGTCCGTGACGTTGCAAATGAACCAATAAGAAAATAGGAACCAAACTTCCCACGTGAAGAGAATCTGCTGTAGGATCGAAACCTACATAACCAGAAGTCATTTCTTTATTTAGTTGTTCTTCTGTCCCTGGCATAATATTGTGAACCAGTCCTCTCCAAGTCAATTCTTCAATTAATGGATTCATAGTATTTTAATATATTTTTTATCTAATTTTTACAAGATACAAAGTTATGATTTTTCAGTAGATTATAAATGATCTGTCAAAATAAAACTTATTTGATATATTTATTTAAAATTTGAATAAAAGGAATACATGCAAACACTTTTCGAGAACGAAAAATTCAAATGGATTAATTTACAAAATCCTACAAAAATTGAGTTGAATGAAATTGCTACAAAATATTGTTTTCAGAAATTAACGATTGAAGATAGTTTGGAGCCGGGGCATTTACCTAAATATGAATCAGATGATTCAAAAGTTTCGTTTTTGTTAATTCGTTTTTTTGATAAAGAACACCGTATGTTGAAAAACACTGTTCGAGAATTTAGTCACAAAATCAGTATTTACATCGGAGCAGATTTTATTGTGACTGTTCATCAAAAGGAAACGGATATTTTTGAAAAAATTCAGAAAAAATATTTAGCTAATACTGATCCTTCTAAAATCATTATCAAAGGAATTTTGTATCGTATTATTTCCGAAACCATCAAAACGTATGAAGAACCAGCATATCAAATGGACGAAGAAGTCAATCAACTCGAGCATTTGATTTTTACGGATGATTTTAGAAAAATTAAACTTCCTACCTTATATAAAATCAAACGAGAAGCTACAGCTTGCAAAAAAATATTAGATTATACGCTTGAAGCTCTGAAAGAATATCGCGCGGATAACAAAAAGACAAGTTCATCACAGGATTTGTACGAAGAAAACGTAAAAATGTTACACTTGCATTCACAAATTGTAGATGACGTACAAAGTTTGTTAACAATTTATCTTTCCTTAAATGGACAGAAATCTAACGAAATCATGCAAACGCTTACCGTTTTTTCGGCATTTTTCTTACCCTTAACTTTTATCGCTGGAATTTATGGAATGAATTTCGATTTCATGCCCGAGTTAAATTACAAATTAGGCTATCCAATTTGTTTACTTGTCATGTTATTAGTGGTAATTTTTATTTACTTTTGGTTCAGGAAAAAAAAATATTTATAATTCAGTATGATTTTCGTAACGGGAGGAACAGGTTTGGTTGGCGCGCATTTGTTGGTAGAATTGGCAAAAAAGCAACAACCTATTCGTGCTTTAAAACGAAAAACATCGAACACAGAAACCATCCAAAATTTCTTCGCGGAACAAAATGCTTCGCAATTTTATCAATTTATTCATTGGATTGATGGTGATTTGTTGGATGTAACTGAACTTCCGAATTTATTAGACGGAATCGAGACAATTTATCACGCTGCGGCCTTTGTTTCATTTGATGAACGTCAAGAAGAAGAAATTTTCAATACGAATATTTTAGGAACTGAATCTTTAGTAAATGAAGCGATTGATTCTGGCGTGAAAGAATTTTTCTTCATTAGTTCTATTGCTTCGATGGATGATTTGAATCCAGCAACTAAAATGATTGATGAGCGCTCTGGTTGGAACAATGGCTTGACGCATTCTTCTTATTCTATCTCAAAATTTAGAGCAGAAATGGAAGTTTGGCGTGCTTCACAAGAAGGGATTAAAGTCATTATTATTAATCCTGGCGTAATCATCGGAACTTTAGATACAAAACGTGCAAGCGAAAGTTTATTTCAACAAAATTCGTCAAAAAGCGATTATGCTCCTTCTGGCGGAACTGGTTTTGTTGATGTTCGCGATGTGGTGAAGATTTTTTTAGAATTAATTAATCAACAAGTTTACAATCAAAAATTTGTGGTAATTTCTGAAAATAAAAGTTACCGTGAAGTATTTGATCTTGTTTCGATCAATAGCAAACGTTCAGTTAAAAACGTTTCGAATACAACCTTGAAAATCATTAAAAATCTATCTATTTTTAGTCGAATTTTTGGTGGAAAATATATGACAAAAGCGAATTATTATTCGTTGACAACTTATACCAAATATGACAATTCTAAAGTTAAAAATTTGCTTCAATACGAATTTATTCCAATCAAAGAAGCAATTGATTATCATTATAAACGCTTTCAAAAGCTGAATTCTACAAAATAGTTTACTTTTGTTTTATGGAACAACAATTCATTTCAACACTTTCAATAACTGCTTCGGAATTAAAATCAGGAAGCGTTTCGGCTAAAAGTCCATCAAATATTGCGTTGGTAAAATATTGGGGAAAAAAGAAAAATCAAATTCCTACCAATAGCTCTATCAGCTACACATTAACGAATAGCTACACAGAAACTGAATTAAAATTTTCACCAAAAACGTCGGATACTTTCGAAGTTGAAGTTTATTTGGAAGGTGAATTGAAAGAAAGTTTTGCTCCAAAAATCATTACTTTTTTTGAAAGAATTACAGCATATATTCCATTTTTGAATCAATACAAATTTGAAATTCGCACACACAATTCTTTTCCACATAGTTCTGGAATTGCTTCTTCAGCTTCTGGAATGTCGGCAATGGCTTTGTGTTTAGTTCAAATTGAGAATATTTTAGGAGCTAATTTATCTGAAGAAGATGCCTTAAAAAAAGCTTCTTTCTTGGCACGTTTAGGTTCTGGAAGTGCTTGTCGTTCGGTTTACAAAGGTTTAGTTGAATGGGGAGAAAATGATTTTATCGAAGGAAGCTCAGATTTATTTGGAACAAAATATCCAGATGTCGAAATTCATGATGTTTTCAAAACTTTTCACGACACCATTTTATTGATTCACGAAGGTCAAAAATCGGTTTCTTCTACTGTTGGTCACAATTTGATGAACGGACATCCGTATGCTGAACGTCGTTTTGTGGAAGCAAACGAAAACTTAAAGGCGTTATTGCCAATTTTAAAATCTGGTGATATCAAAGCTTTTGGAGAATTGGTAGAACACGAAGCTTTGACATTACACGCGATGATGATGATGTCGAATCCTGCATTTATTTTGATGAAACCAAATACAGTTGCGGCTTTAGAAAAACTGTGGGAATTCCGTCGTGAGACTGGAAATCATTTGTATTTTACATTAGATGCTGGTGCAAATGTACATTTATTGTATCCTGAGCAAGATGCGGAAGCGATTGAAATCTTCATCGAAAATGAATTAAAACAATTCTGTCAAAACGGAAATTATATAAAAGATAAAGTGAGTTTTTAATCACTTCTAAAACAAAAAAGGTTGTCAATTTATTTGATGACCTTTTTTTATATGATTTAGTTTTAAAATATAAAGATGTTATTTTTAACACTTTAAATAATTGTTTAATAATGGATTATATTGTTTTTGTTTTGAATATTTTTGCTCGTTGCGTCGTTATTATTTGATAAAACAAGTTTATCTTAGTCATTATCAAAAATTAACACATGAAACAACTTTCATTTTTTTCTCTATTAGCCACACTTGCGGTTTCCAATTTTGTTTCTGCTCAAAATAGTTTCATTCCTCAACCTCAACAATTAGAATTGAAGAAAGGAACTTTAGTTTTAGGAAATAAAATTACGATTAATCCAGATCCAAATTTTCCTGAAATAGATTATTTAATGAAACAATTCAAATCAATTACTGGTAAAAATCTAACGAAAACTACTTCTAACAATTTCGATAATACAATTAATATAATTTATTTGGCTGCTCCAGAAAATAGTAACGAAGAATATTATGAATTAGATATTAATCAAAATGGAATTTCGATTGCTGCGCCCACAAATCGAGGGATTTTTCATGGAATACAAACACTTTTACAATTAATAGAAGAACATAAATCGGATCTCAAATTACCATATCTCAAAATAAAAGACGAACCAAAATTTGCGTATCGCGGAATGCATTTAGATGTTTGTCGTCATTTTTTTACGGTAGATGAGGTTAAGAATTATTTGGATTATTTGGCGGCTTACAAATACAATAAATTTCATTGGCATTTGACTGATGATCAAGGTTGGCGAATTGAAATTAAAAAATATCCGAAGTTAACAGAAGTTGGCGCATGGCGAAATGGATCGCAGGTTGGTGCGTATTCGGATATGAAATTTGATGATAAAAAATATGGTGGATTTTACACGCAAGAGCAGATAAAAGAGGTGGTTGCGTATGCGGCGAAATTGCATATAGATGTTATTCCAGAAATCGAAATGCCAGGTCATGCGCAGGCTGCGTTAGCGGCTTATCCTAATTTAGGTTGTACAGATGAGAAGTTAGAAGTATGGAAAACGTGGGGAGTTTCGGAAGATATTTTTTGTCCAAAAGAAGAAACGTTTCAGTTTTTGCAAGATGTCATGGATGAGGTAATTCCGCTTTTTCCGTATGAATATGTACATATTGGAGGTGATGAGGCGCCAAAGAAACGTTGGAAAGAAAGTGCGTTTGTACAAGATTTGATGAAAAAATTGAACATCAAAGATGAGTTGCATATGCAAAGTTATTTCATCACGCGAATGGAGAAATACATCAATAGTAAAGGGAAGCAAATTATTGGTTGGGATGAAATCCTTGAAGGAGGTTTAGCACCAAATGCAACGGTGATGAGTTGGACAGGAATTGAAGGGGGAATTCATGCTGCGAAAACAAAACATAAGGCAATTATGACGCCAACTTCTACCAATTATTTTGATTATTATCAAGGAAATCCCGAAACCGAACCTTTGTCTATTGGTGGAAATTTACGCTTGCAAAAAGTGTATGCCTATAATCCTATTCCGAAAGAATTGACTGAAGAAGAAGCAAAGTATATTTGGGGAACGCAAGGAAATTTATGGACAGAATATATTTTAGATTTTCCGCATGTTCAACATATGATTTTTCCACGTATGATGGCACTTTCAGAAGTTGCTTGGGGAACTTCAAAACCTGATGAATACAAGAATTTTGAGAATCGTGTAATTCGTCATTTTGCGATTTTAGATGAAAAAGGAATCAAACATAGTACGGCGATTTATGAGGTGGATGGAAAAGCTTCTGTTGACCAAAATGGAAAAATAAAATATGAGTTGAGTTCGGCGAATGAACCTTCACGAATTCGTTTTACAACAGATGGTTCAGAGCCAACTATTAATTCGAATGTGTATCAAAAACCGTTAGAAATTACGAAATCTCAAACCGTAAAATCGGCTTATTTTGAAGATGGAAAAAAAGTAAGCGCAACAACTTCTCAGGACTTTGTTATTACGAAATCAACAGCCAAAAAAATCACATTAGAGCATCAACCTGCTGAGGCATATTCGGTTGGTGGAACGTCTACTTTGGTGGATGGAATAAAAGGAAGTCTTAAAAATCATGGTAAATCGTGGTTAGGTTTTTCTGGAAAAGATGTGATTGCAACAATAGATTTCAAAACTAAAATGGAGTTTTCTACTATTCAATTTTCCACCTTAGACCGTAAAGGAAGTTGGATTTATCTTCCGAAATCTGTTAAAGCGCTGATTTCGGATAATGGAAAAGATTTTAAAGAAATTAAAACTATTTCATCTCCTGAAATCGAAAAATCAAATGGAATAATGAAGATTAATTTACAAAAACAACAAGCGAAATATCTTAAGCTTGTGATTGAAAATTTAGGAATAATTCCAAATGGACAAGCTGGTGCAGGAAATAAGGCATGGTTATTTATTGATGAAATTTCGGTTGAATAAACACAAAATAGTCAAAACCAAAAAAGCAAGCTACAAGAGCTTGCTTTTTGTTTTGAAAACTATTTTTTTATTTCAATTGAGATAGAAATTTTTTTATGGCTTCTGAAAGATTTCCGTTCGAATTTTCTAAAACACGTAAAAAAGCACTTCCGACAATTGCTCCATTTGCGTAATTCCATGCTTTTTCTACATCAGCTTTTGTCGAAATTCCAAATCCAATTTGATGTGGTTTTGTCAAACCTAAATTTTTAACATTTGACAAAAAATCTTCGTTATAATTAGATTGTGTTGCGCCAGTTGTAGCTGAACTCGAAACGATATAAACAAATCCAGAAGTTGCATCATTAATCTCTTTAATGCGTTTTTCTGTTGTTAAAGGTGTAATTAGAAAAGTAACTTTTTGATCGTATTTATCAAATAATTCTTTGTGTTGCGCCAAGTAAATTTCGTACGGCATATCAGGTAAAATCAAGCCTGAAACTCCACTTTCTTGACAATTTTGTAAGAATTTTTCTAATCCAAATGTCATCACTTGGTTATAATAACCCATCAAAACAATTGGTGCAGAAATTTCATTTTGAACCGATTTTAATTGCTCAAACAAAATATCCAATGTCATTCCGTTTGCTAACGCTTTTTCGCTTGTAGCCTGTATTGTTGGACCATCAGCCAAAGGATCAGAATATGGGATTCCGACTTCGATAATGTCAACATTATTTTGATCTAATTCTTTTAAAATAACAGGGGTATCCGATAAATTCGGATACCCAGCTGTTGTGTATATTGTAATGAGGTTTTTATTTTTTTGACTAAATAATTGCTCTAATTTGTTCATTTTTATTTTGCTTGTTTTAATAAGATTGTATAGACTGGAAAGTGGTCAGAATAACCGTTTGCACGATAAGTATCGCCGCTCCACATACGGTTAGGGAATCCTTTATATGCACCTTCTGTCGCTTTTAAATAATCTTTGTTGTAAATTTCAGTTTTGAAGATTTTATACGTTGAATAATCTTTATTTTTTGTAACCAATGATGAAGTCGAGATAAATTGATCAAATAGATTCCAAGCATCACGATAAGCTAAAGTACCAACACCTTTTTTATATAAAGGTAACATAGGGTCATAATACCCGCTATCCGAAACTTTAGCAATTTCTCCTGCTGGATCAAATGTATTTTTAATACTTGGAGAAATAGGATCATCATTAAAATCACCCATTGCAATTACTTTTGCATTTGGATTCTTAGATTTTAACTCATCAAAAATTCCTTTCATCACCTTTGCTGCTTCCATACGAGCTGGCATCGAAACTTTTTCTCCTCCACTACGAGAAGGCCAGTGATTTACTAAAAAAGTGATTTCTTCACCGTCTAATAAACCTGTAACTTGTAGAATATCACGCGTATATTTTCGTTTACCTTCAGCATCATAATTGAAAATAGGATGAGGTCTTGCATCAATTACTTTGAAACGAGATTTTTGATACAATAAACCTGTATCAACTCCACGTGCATCAAATGAATTAAAATGAACAACACCATAATCGTATTTTTTCAAAGCAGAGCTTTTTGCTAAATCTTCTAAAGTTTCTCTTGTCTCAATCTCGCAAATACCAACGATTACTGGAGCAGAACCTGTAACATCTGCACCTAATTCGCTAATAACTTTTGAAATATTATTGACTTTCTGGAAATATTTTTCTGTATTCCATCTTTTATTTCCGTTTGGTAAAAATTCTTCTTGAAGAATTAATGGACGGATAATTTTCTTTCCTTTTATATTTTCGTACGTATAACTTTGTTTGAATTCTTCTGTTTCGTACTTCGAAATGTCAGATTCAGCAATCTGAATGTGGTAATTTTTGTCATTAAAAGGTAAAGTTCCATTTACATATCCAACTGATTTTATGGTGTCAAAAAGATTCTCGACATTATAAAAAGCTACAGTTGCACTTGAATATTTGCTTTGAGCTTTAACATTTAACGTTAAGAATAAATTAAAAATTATTAATAAAGTTAAAGATTTATTAATTTTAAACATATGTTATTAATTATGAATTTACTAAATTTGTTGTCCTATTTTTTTCGATGAAGGAAATAAATAGCTAATTTATAAATAAAAATTCGTTTGAATGAACAAATTATTGTTAAGTCTTTCAGTCTTTGCTGCAACTGTCGCTATGGCGCAGGCGCAAACAAAGGTTACTGGGGTAGCAAAAAATGCTGCTACAGGTGAAGAGGTTTATAACCTCACTGTACGTTTGGACGGAGGAGCAGTAAGCGATGCTGCTATCACCGATCGTATAGGATATTTTCAGTTTGTAGATATTCCGGATGGAACGTACAAATTACAAGTTTATGGCGTGGGCTATGACCCATATGAAAAAGAAATCACTGTAGCAGGGCAAAAAGAGCTTGACTTAGGTGATATTAAATTAACATTTAATCCAAATACAGCAGAAGTTGGAATTATTACATTAACAGATGATGAATTATCTGATGATGAAAGTTCGACAGCTTCAAATTCAGGACTTTTACAATCTTCACGTGATGTTTTTGCTCGCGTATCTGCGTACGAATTAGGTTCGTATTGGTTTAAACCAAGAGGTTTAGACAACAAATATAATGATGTATTATTCAATGGAGTTCGTATGAATAAAATGGATAATGGTCGTGCAACTTTTAATAACTGGGGAGGTCTGAATGATGTTACTCGTCGTCCAGATGAGTTAACATACGGAATCGAACCTTCTAATTATGCTTTTGGAGATTTAGGGGGAGTTACAAATTTTGATACTCGTCCTTCAACAATGCGTAAGGGAGTAAGTTTGGCTTATTCTAGTACAAATCGTTCATACAGAAACCGTGTAATGGCTACATATAATACGGGATTGATGGATAATGGTTGGGCGTTTATGGTTTCTGGAAGTAGACGTTGGGCAGAAGAAGGTATTATAGAAGGTACTTTTTATGATGCATACGCTTACTACTTAGGAGTTGAGAAAAAGTTTAATGAAAAACATACCTTAAACTTCACAAGTTTTGGTGCGCCAACTCGTCGTTCTACAGGTTCACCTAATACACAAGAAGTTGTGGATATGATGGGGATTTATTACAATTCTTATTGGGGATGGCAAGATGGTGAAAAACGTAACGAACGTGTAAAGAAAACTTTCGAACCAATTAATATGTTGACGCATCATTGGAATATTAACAATAAATCAAAATTAACAACAACAGTTTCTTATCAATTTGGTAAAGAAAGTAGTTCTCGTTTAGATTGGTTTGCAGGAAATAATCCTTCTCCAGTTTACTATCGTAATTTACCATCTTATTTTGCGTATAGTGGAGCAAGTCAAGGTGCTATAAATAACCAAACTGAATTATGGAGAAGTGGTCAAATTTCTCAAATAGATTGGACAAGTTTATATGAAGCTAATATTAACAATGCTGGGAGATCTGTTTATTGGTTGACTGCTGATGTTAACGAAGATAAAACAGCAACTGCTTATACAAATTTTCAGACAGAGTTAGCACCTAATATAGATTTGACAATTGCAGCGTCTTATCAAAATACGAAATCTCAACTATACCGTGAAATACAAGATTTATTAGGTGGACAATATGTTGAGAATAAAGATAACTTTACTCATGCTAGATTTAATATTTTAGACCCTGATTATCAACCAACAAAAGGACAGCGTCAAGGATATAATTATGAAATTAATCGTGATTATGCAGATTTATTCATGCAATCTAAAATAAAAGGAAAATTTTTAGACGTAACAATTGGTATGAAAGCTGCTTTGACTAAGTTTTATCGTGAAGGTAAATGGATGCACCAATCATATCAGCAGACTTCTTACGGTAAAAGTAAAACGTATGATTTCTTAGATTTTGGGGTGAAATCTAATTTCTTAGTAAAATTAGATGGACGTAATTTTATCCAAGCAAATGTAATGTATCAAACAGAAGCGCCAACTTCTGATGAGATTTTTCCAAATGCTCGTGTAACTAACGTAACGGTAGATGGAGTAGAAAGTGCAAAAATATTCTCAAGTGACTTATCATATATTTTAAGAGCTCCACGTATTAAAGCTCGTGCAACGGCTTTTTACACAAGAACAAAAGACGAAATCGAGAAAGCATTTGGTTATATCGATGGAGCAAATGACCAAGTCTTTGTTTCAGAAGTTATGACAGGTGTTGGAAAAGAATATTTGGGAACAGAATTAGCGGTAGAAGCACAAGTATTACCAGTACTTACAGTTTCTGCAGTAGCTTCTATTGGTCAATATGTTTACAAAGACAACCCTAGTTATAATTTATATTCTGATGATTATGTGAAACCTGGAAACATTGGAGTTCCTTACCAAAACTTCGGAACTGCTTATCTTCATAATTATAAAGTAGGAAGCGGACCACAATCTGGTTTCTCTTTAAGTGCAGAGTACCGTGATCCTAAATTCTGGTGGATTGGTGTATCTGGAAATTTATTAGCAAATAATTACATAGATCCTGCAGCTTTTCGTAGAACTGTAAATTTCTTTACGAATGAATATGGAGAATTATATGATATTAATGATCAAGATTTAAAAGCTGCTTTAAAGCAAGAAAAGTTGAGTAACGAATTCATGTTAAATATTAATATGGGTAAAACATTTCGTATAGGTAAATATTCTGCAGGAATTTCAGGAACAATTAATAATGTGTTGAATAACAAAAATTATGTAACAGGAGGTTTCGAACAATTAAGAGTTGGGAAATATACGAATGCTATCGATCCTAATTATCGTACATTATTTGGGCCAAAAATGTTCTACGGAATGGGTACAACATATTTTGCAAATGTTTATTTCAGATTCTAAATAAAATATTAACAACGAATACAATTAAAAATGAATACAATATCAAAATTAACAATAGCAAGTCTTTTGAGTTTAGGCTTATTTGTAACTCAATCGTGTGTACAGGATGATGATTATGCAACACCTCCAATTGAGTGTGCTGATAAATTAACAGCAAATATTACAATAGCAGATTTAACAACTAAAGTAACTTCTGGGCAATTAAAACTTGACTCAAATGGAGCAGTAGCAGAAGATCTTGTAATGGATGCTTATGTAATTTCAAGTGATGAAACAGGAAATTTTTATAAAACAATTTCTTTACAAGACAAAATTGAAGATCCAACAACAGGTATCCAAATTGAAATTGATGGAGCTAATTTATATGCTAATTATCCTTTAGGTGCTAGAATTCAAATTAGTTTAAAAGGACTTGTTGTAGCAAAGGATAGAGGAATTATGAAAATCGGTTCTGTAGATCCTACTTATGCTGTAGGTCGTATACCATCTGCAAACATGAAAAAATATATTTTTAAAACATGTGATCCAATAAAAACGATCACTCCAAAAGTATACAATAGCTTATCAGATGCTTTGAAAGCAGGAAATTTGAATACCTTAGTTACAATCAAAAATGTTCAGTTTCAAGATCCAGATACAGATAAAACTTATGGAGTAGAAGCTACAACTGTTAATCGTGTACTAGTTGATAAAACAGGTAAAACAGTTGACTTACGTAATTCTGGATATGCTAAATGGTATAATGAAGAATTACCTAAAGGTAGTGGAGAGATTACTGTAGTTGTTAGTATTTACAATTCAACTTATCAAGTTTATATCCGCGATACAAAAGATGTGAAATTCGATCAGCCTCGTTTTGACGTTGGAGGAGGACAAAATCCAGGTGAAGGAAATAATTCTGAAGCTGCAAATTTATTATTCAAAGGTTCTGATTTCAATGTTTGGGCTGACTTTTTATCTTCTATTAACTCTTTTGGCTTAGTGAAAGATACCTATGCAACTAGCGGAGTTGGTGTTGGTAGAGATAACACAAATGCATTACTTTTAAAAGGAACACCAAAAGCAAATGATTACGTATTTACAACTATTGTAAATAATACAATTCCTGCAACTCCAAAGAAAATTACATTTTATGTAAAAGGAACATCTGGGAAATCATTGTCACTAAATGTGTATAAATCTGATAAAAAATACGTAGTATATAATGTAGGAGATTTATCTAATGCAAATGTATCTTTATCTCCAATTGATGCAAATCAATATACAGGTAAAATTGATACAAAAGGTGAATGGGTTCTTGTGACTCTAAATATTGAAGGAGTAGATATTCAAAAAACTGCTGGTGAAAATATTTTTGCACTAAAAGTAGGAAAAGATGAAGCTTATGATTTAGTTATCGATAATATCAAAATTGACTAATTAATCAGTTTCAATACTATAATATCTAAGGCAACCAATTGGTTGCCTTTTTTTTGTTTTTATTAGGTTAATAAATTCCTAAATATTCTTCATTTTTTAACGTGATTTCACATTATGAAATGTATAAAATTCAAATAAAAATTAACTATTAATATATATTGATTTTGTTTAATTCAAAAAAAATTAACATAAAATCAATTTTAATTTTATTAAAAAAAGTTAAAAAAATGTATTAAAAATGTCAATAATGTATTTAAAATTAAAAAAATGATAAAAAAAAGAGTTTAATGTCTTATTTAGATAAAATGTTAATTATATATCATTTTGTTTTTTTCTCTAAAAAATAATGTTCAGATTTGTTACCCTATTTTATAAAAATAAGACTATGAGGAGAAGAATCACATCTTTGAGTTTGTTGGCTTTCTTAGGTTTAGGAACAGCTGCATTTGCTCAAGTAACAGGTGTTGTAAATGACGCAGATAATTTTCCGGAAGCGGATGTAGAAGTATCTGTAAAAGGTACGGACAAAGTTGTCTATACTGACCAAGACGGAAAATTCGACATTGATGCTAAAATTGGAGATATTTTAGTTGTTAATGGAAAAGAATTTAGTGTTACAAGTAACGCTTTAGGTACATTAAAGTACGCTGCTGCTACAAATTCTACGGTTGATTTAGGTGAAGTTGTTGTAAAATCTATTTTCAATGCTCCATCTAAATCAGGTGTAACAACTGTAAAAGCAAAAGATTTAGAACAGATGAATCCATCTGTATCTATTGACCAAATGTTAGGAGGAAAAGTAGCAGGTTTATCATCTCAAGCAATGAGTGGTGCTCCTGGAGCAACAGCTAATGTTACTATTCGTGGAGCAATTGGTTTGAATGGCGGTGTAAAATCTCCATTATATGTTGTTGACGGAACATACATGACTGCTGATGATGTAAATGCAATTAACCCAGCTGACATCGAAGAGGTAAAAGTATTGAAAGATGCTTCTCAATTAGCAATTTTCGGTTCTCGTGGAGCGAATGGTGTTATCATTATGAAAACAAAATCTGCGAAAAAAGGAGAATCTACAATTTCATATTCTGCACGTATCGGAATGAATGAAATGATGAATTTACCAAACATCAATTTGATGAATGCAAATCAATTATTAAACTACCAAAATGGTTTAAGCAAATTGACTGATGCAAATGGTGAAGCTTTAGGTTTAGGTATTGCACGTTCTGCAGAAGAAATTGCAACTTTATCTAAAAATAATCACAAGTGGTCTGACGATTTATACAAAAATGGTCTTACGACATCACATTTTGTTTCTGTAAACAAGAACGATGGTGATACAGCGCATAACTTTTCTATTGGTTATGATAAAAACGAAGGTGCTGTAGAATACTATAATGGAATGGAGAGAATTACTGCTTCATTAAACATTACAAGTAAAGCGAAAGAATGGTTAAGATACGGAATTAATTTAAACGGATCTTACACTACAATTGATGCGCCTCGTGACCGTGTTAATGCACAGTCTCCATTCTACAATACGTTATTGAATCGACCGTATACAACATTCTACAAAATGGATGCGAATGGAGATTATTTGTTAGATGCTGACGGTAATCGTATTTACAATTCAGGTGGAAATACAATGGGTTATGCAGTTGCAGATGAAATGGAAAAAACTGATGCACAAACAAGATATTTACGTATTTATGGTACAGGTTTTGTTGAAGCTGATTTATGGAAAAATGTTTCTGCACGTACAACTTTAGGAGCTACTTACAATAGAATTCAATACGAAAACTATCTAAAACCATCTGCTGCTCTTTCTCAATTATTAGGTGACGGAGGATCTAAAACAGATAGAAGTACAGATCGTTTTGATTACAACTGGCGTAATGAGGTTTCTTACGAAAATACTTTTGGAGGTAAACATCATTTACGTGTAACAGCTGCATCTGAGTATATCAACCAAAGTTTGTACTCAATGACAATGTATGGATCAACATTTCCTAATGACAATTTATCTACACAAGGTTTAGCAGTAAATATTGGTCAAGATTCATTTACGAATCGTTGGAGAGTTACTAAATTTGGTTATTTAGGAGCTGCATCTTATGATTTCGCAAACAAATATTTTGTAGATGCTTACATTCGTCGCGATGGTACTTCATTAGCTGGTTTAAATAGTAAATATGGTACTTTCTGGGGAGCTGCTTTAGGATGGAACATTGCTAAGGAAGGTTTCTTAAGAGATTCTAAAGCTGTTAATAATTTAACACTTAAAGCTTCTTATGGAGAAGTAGGTGATGACTCTGCAATTGCTCGTTACGCTAACTTAACTTTATTACAATTAGATCAAACTTACAACGGACAAGCAACTGCTTTTCCTGATGGAAATTTATCTAATCTTAATACAACTTGGGAAACAAACAGAAAATTAAATATTGGATTGGACTATGGATTCTTCGGAAATCGTTTAACAGGTGCTTTAGCATACTTTAATGACGTTCGTTCTAACTTCATTTTTAATCAATATTTACCAGTTGAAGCGGGTGGATTTACAACATACATTAATGCTGGTAAATTAGCTACAAACGGATTCGAGTTTGATATGAATTATGATGTAATTCGTTCAAAAAACTTTGATTTATCTGTTTATGGAAATATCACAACTTTAAAATATAAAGTAAACAAATTGGCAGATAGTCAAGATATGTTATTGGTTGATAGTTCTTACGAAAATTTAGCTCACGTTGCAGGTGGTAAACCATACCAATTCTATTTAGTACGTTATGCTGGTATTGATTCAGCTACAGGTAAAGACTTGTACTTGGACAAAGATGGTAATGTAACAGATACTTATGATGGTGGTGATGCTGTAGCAACTAACAAAACGCCGCTTCCTACATTAATGGGAGGTTTTGGTTTGAATGCTAAATTGTACGGATTCGATATCAATGCAGACTTTACTTATTCTGCTGGTGGATACATGTACAACAATACATATCAATACTTAACAGATCCAGTTTCTACAAATAATAAAGTAGTTGAAGCTGCAAATTACTGGACTGCTGAAGGAGATAATGCACAATTTTCTCGTCCAACAGTAAACGGTACAGAATATTCTACAAAATATTTAGAAAGTTCAGATTATATCGCTTTCCGTAGTTTATCATTAGGATACAATTTTACAAATTTAGTAAAAGGAACATTTATTAAGAATTTAAGAATGTTTGCTCAAGTTCAAAACTTAGCATTGTGGACAAATTACCACGGGAATCCAATCGCAGGTACAGGTACAAGCGAAAGTAGTACAACAACATCTGCAGGATATGTGTCTAACTCATTTACAGCATTCTCGTACCCATTAGTACGTTCTTATTCTGTAGGATTTAATGTATCATTCTAAATAATTGTAACAAAATGAAAAAAAATATTTTAATCTTATCAATCTTAGCATCTGCATTAAGTTTTACATCTTGTAGTGATGATGATATTGATCAAAGACCATACGATAAAATCGAAATTAGCGATTATTATAAAACTGAATCAGACTTTACAACAGCTATAAATGGTGTTTACAAAGGTTTTGCACAAGTAGGTTACTACTACGGACCAAGTAATGCAAGTGATATTATCTCTATTGGTGATATTATGGCTGATAATGTTGTTTTGAATCAACAAGGTCGTGGAGCGGCTCAACGTGCGCACACTTGGTCTTACAATTCAAACTCTGTTCCTACAGATATTTATTCAACATCTTACAATATTATTTCAAGAGCTAATCTAGTTTTGGCTAACATTGATAATTTACAAGATGGAGATTTCAAAAATAATATTATTGCGCAAGCAAAAGCGGTTCGTGCATTAGCACATTTCGAAGTTGCTCGTACATATGCAGAGATCCCAACGCAGGCTGCAGACGCTAGTTCTACAGTTGGTATTGCTTATGCGGATAAATATGACGCGAAAGCAGAATTGAAACGTGATGCTACAATTGGAGAATCATATGATAAAATTATTGCTGATTTAGAAGCTGCAATTCCATATTTGGATAATTCAGCAGATAATACAGCTAAAATGAATCAGTATTCTGCAAAAGCATTATTAGGAAAAGTATATTTATACAAAGGAGATTACAAAAAAGTAATCGAATATACTAAACCAGTTGTTGATGCAGTTGCTCCAGCAACACAATCACAAATAGCTAATTTATGGACTTCTAGCAATAGCGCGGGTGTTTTATTCGAGATTCCATTTTTGAATAATGATGATCCTACAATTGGAACAAATTATAGCCAAGGTTCTTCTGACGAAGATATTATTATCGAGTATTCAGTAGATAAAGCTTTTTATAAGTTATATGATGCAAATATAGAACCAGAGCGTGTAAAAGCTTATTTCAAAGTATTTAATCCAGATAATGATAAAAACCAAGCAACAATAGCGGTTAACAAATACATTAATGGATCAGTAAAATTAGGATTAAACAACGGACGTTATTTACGTGTTGAAGAAGCAATTCTTAATTTAGCAGAAGCACAATATCTATCAGGCGATCAAGGAGCAGCTTTGATTACGTTAAATAAATTAAGAGATGTACGTTACTCTACTTATGCTGGAAGAGAAACTGGAACTGCAATTTTTGATGCAATCCAATTAGAACGTCGTAAAGAATTAGCTTTTGAAAATGGTGATCGTTGGTTTACATTAAAACGTTTACAAGGAGTTACTGGTATTTCTTCTGTTTACACTAATGGTATTCAACGTAGTGGAAACGGATATTTAGCAGATGGTTCAGGAATCCCATCTTCTGTCCAAGCTTTAAAAGCTGGAGCTAAAGAGTGGCAATTACCAATTCCGCAAACTGTTTTAAATAAAAATAAAAATATGACTCAGACTCCTGGGTACTAATTTTTAGTTATTATAAATAATATTTTATTAGATAGGCTACTGTTTTTACAGTAGCCTATTTTTATTGTAAAATTTTAACTTTTATTTTAAAATTATTAATATGAATAAGCAATATTGTATAGATAGATTTGTAATTATTTTATTAAAATTATAGGTTTTACAAGTGTTAATATTACATTTTAGTACTAAAAATAATAATGTATAGCTATTTCTTTTAAGATGTTGATAAATAAAAAAATATAGATAACTTTTTGGAAATCTTAAAAAAAAAGTTAGAGTTTTGTCCAAAATGTTATAAAAAAATAAACTATGAGGAGAAGATTAACATCTTTGGGCTTACTAGCTTTCCTAGGATTAGGAACAATGGCTTTTGCTCAAGTTACGGGTGTAGTTAACGATGGTAACAATTTCCCAGAGTCAGACGTCGAAGTTACTGTAAAAGGTACAGATAAAGTTGCGTATACTGACGAAAACGGAAATTTTAACATTGATGCTAAAGTTGGAGATACTTTAATTATCAATGGAAAAGAATTTAAAGTAACATCTACTAATTTAGGAGCTTTAAAATATGCAACTGAATCGAAAGATATTTCATTAGGAGAAGTAACAATTCTTGGAGGTATTAAATTAGATGAAGCTCAAAAAATTGGATCTTACGAAACAGTAAAAAAAGAAGCTTTTGAAAATACTCCTGTGGCTTCTGTTGATGAGGTATTAAATGGACGTGTCGCTGGTTTAAACTTTTCTACAGGAGGAGGGCAACCAGGATCAGCTAATATTATTGCTATTCGTGGAGCAGGATCCTTTGTTGGTACAACAATCCTTTGTATGTAATTGATGGAGTTGTTGTTGGAAAAGGAGCAGATAATGCTGGTTTAATGACGTCATTTAATCCATTGTCTTCAATTGATCCTAATCAAATTGAAAATGTAACCGTACTTAAAGATGCTTCAGCAACTGCATTATATGGTGCTCGTGGGGCAAATGGTGTTATTGTAGTAACTACTAAACGTGGTAAGTTTAATCAGGCTACTAAATTTAATATTTCTACCGATTTTGCTGTTCAAGACGAAGCTTATAATGAAAATAAGTACATGAATGCTCAAGAATTTATTCAATGGGGAGGTTTATTAAGATATAATTCTGGATTAGCTACTTCAAGAGAGGCAGGAGAGGAGTACTTTAAAACTTATACTGGATGGGATGGAGTAACTGATACGGATTGGAGAGATGCCGTACAGCGAAATACATCTACGGTTAAAACATATAATTTTTCAGCTCAAGGAGGTGGAGAAAACACTTCATTTAGAGCAGGATTTAGCTACTATGAAAATAACCCTTTAACTCTTTATAGTGGGTTTGATAGATTGAGTACAAGTCTTGCATTTGACCATAAAGCATCAGAAAAATTTAAGTTAGGTGCAAATGTTAATTTTACTACAGTAAAAAATAATACTTATATGGATGGTGGGGCTTTCTCTAACCCTTGGTTAACACAATGGACAGTAAGACCAATTACACCTATTTACAATGCAGATGGTTCATATAACGTTAATCTTGGTGGTGCAGGAGGTCATAACCCTGTAGCAGTACAGAAATATAGTCATATACAAGGTAATATTAATACATTTTTAGCTTCTGTTTACGGAACATATAATTTTACTAAAGATTTAACTTTTGATACGAACTTTGGTGCACAATACCAAACTTTAGCAGAAGAACAATGGTATAACCCTTGGTATGGAGATGGTGTTTCTGTGAACGGACGTCTTTACGAAACAGATTCTAAATATTTTGATTGGAACTGGGTTAATACATTAGGATATAGAAAAGTAATTAATGAGGTTCATGATTTTCAAGCTAATGTTGGTATGGAATACCAAGAGCATAAAATGAAATATGCTTTTGCTCATGGAACAGATTTCTTAATTGCTAAACCTCAAATGAATAATGCAGGGACAATTATGGAGGCTCAATCATTTGACAGAAAATGGATTCAATATTCATACTTTGCAAGATTAAATTATATCTTTAATAATAGATTAACTGTCTCAGGACAAGTTCGTAATGATAATAATTCAACTTTAGGAGAAAATAATAAAGGAGGATGGTTTTGGTCTGCAGGAGCGTCTTATAATTTTGCAAAAGATATTAATTCATCTGCAATCGATGTATTAACTATTAGAGGTAATTATGGTGAATTAGGAAATATACCTTATGCAGATTCATGGGGGTCAGTATATAATGGAGTTTCTTTTATGGGAGTATCTAGTATATATAATGGAGACAAAGGTTTCATTGTATCTAATGTAGGAAACCCTGACTTAAAATGGGAAACAACAAAACAATTAAATATTGGTTTAGAATATGGATTTGGTAATGGATTAATTAGTGGTTCTGTTGATGTTTATAGAAAGTTAACAACTGATGCTATTTTTCCTTCTGAAATTTCTTATGATACTCCATCTCCAGTTAATAGTAGTTTTACTAATATTGGAGAAATTGAAAATAAAGGTATTGAAGCAATTTTGACAGTTCGTCCATTTAATAAAGGAGACTTTAGATGGTCATTAACAGCAAATGCTTCTTATAATAAATCAGAAGTAGGTAAAATGTTAGATCCAGATGCCAGATATTTAGCAGGAGGTATGAAAGCTATACAAGAAGGACGTGAGTTTGGAGAATACTATACTTACGGATGGGCAGGTGTTGATAAAGCAACTGGAGCAGGATTGTACTGGACAGATGAGACAAAAACAGCTACAACAACTAATAGAACAGAAGCTGAACAATTCTTTCAGGGTTCTACTCCTTTTCCTAAATGGATGGCAGGTTTAAGAACAGATATGTCTTGGAAAGGATTAACTTTGAGTGCTTTCTTCTCAGGAGCATTTGATTATCAGGTATTTGATTCTTGGCAAAGTTATGCATTATCAGATGGAGCTTCTGTTACATATAACCAATTATCGAGTGCATTATATGATTCTTGGACTCCAGAAAATACAGATGCTTCAAATCCTATTCAATTATGGGGGAATGGAACAAATTCAAGAGCTGCATCTTCAAGATATTTAAAAGATGGTGATTTTATTCGCCTAAAAGAATTAAAGTTGGCATATAGTTTTGGAGATAAATTAAAAAATGCAGGTATCGATAATTTAACGATTTATTTAAAAGGTCAGAATTTAATCACTTGGGTTTTTGATGATACATTAACATTTGACCCAGAATCTAATTCTAATGCTTACTCTTATGGCTGGCAAGGAAAAGGAGTGTTCGATTATACTTCTCCTATTATGAAAAGTTATTCAATTGGATTATCTATTGACTTCTAAAAAATTATAAAAAAATGAAAAAAAATATATTTGTATTATCATTATTTACTATAACTTTAGGTTTTACATCATGTAGTGAAGATGATTTGAACCAATTTCCTGATTACGGTATTGGTATGCCAAATGGAGGGAATCCTATAACTGATGAGACAACTATGGCAAAAGTATTAACAGGAATGTATCAACAAATGTCAACTGCTGATGCTTTTGCGTCAACAATCCCAGTTGTTGGCAGTCTTGCATCTGATGACTTTTTTGTTAGTACAAACAATAGTGGTTATTATTTAACAACGAGCAATTTATCTTGGACACCATCATCTTCAGATTTTACAGTTGCTTATAATGAGTTGTATGATGTTGTTGCTCAGGCTAATATTGTGCTAAATGCTACTATTGAAGAAACTACTGCAGTTAAAAAATATAAAGCACAAGCATATACTGCAAGAGGAATGGCTCACTTATATTTAGCAATGGGATGGGCAGAGAATCCTACATCTGGAAAAAACCAAGAATATGGTATAGCTATCTATACTGGTAATTTTGATCCAAACTTAAAATCACCTCGATCTACAGTTGAAGAAACATACAATTCTATTATCGAAGATTTGAAAAAAGGGATTGATTCTTCTAATGACACACCTGCAAGTAAAGCATATTTATCAGCTACATCTGCTAGATTATTATTAGCTAAAGCATATTTATGGAAAGGAGATTATGCAAACGCAATATCTATGGCAAATGAAACTATTAATAGCGCTCCTGCTAGTTTTTCTTTACTAAAAAATAGTCAAGTTGTTAATTATTTTTATGGTGTAACAGGTGCTTCTGAGAGTGAGTTTGAAAATCAACCTGAGACAGTTTGGGAAGTAGGTTTAACAGCTTTAAATAACCCAGGTGTTAATACATCTATGGGTGTGTTATTTGATTATTTGGATCCAACAAATACTACTGGTTCAGAGGCAGGTTTAAATGCGAGAAGAGCAATTTTAGCAAGAGAGTCTTTAGTTAATTTATATGATGATGGAGATGTTCGTAAATCATTATTCGTAGAAGATACAAGAACTTTTGATTCTCCAAGTGGTTATTTTATTAATAAATATAGAAAAACTATAGGCGGAGTTAACAATATAGGTAACATCAAGATTTTACGTTTAACAGAAGCTAAATTTATAAAATGGGAAGCCATGGCAAAATCAGGTCAAGGAGCAACAGCTTTAACAGAATTAAATGAATTTGCTTTAGAAAGGGGTGGATCAGCCTATTCTGGAGATGCTTTGACTGCTATATTAGCTGAAAAGAGAAAAGAATTTGCAGGAGAAGGACAACGTTTTTATGATTTGAAACGTAATAATTTGTCAATGGATAAAGTATCTAATGTACCATCAGGTGCAATTTCTACTGTTGCTGCTGGAGATAAATTATTTGTTTTCCCAATCCCGTCTTATTCGATTAATGTTAATACGAATATGACACAATATCCTGGTTGGGTTAATTAATAAAATTGATAATCTCAAAAAAACCTCGAAGTAGACTTCGGGGTTTTTGTTTTTTTATGTTATTTAACAAACTCCCAAGCTCTAATTTCAGCCCAAGAATGTTTATTGTTTTCTAAAGGGAAGCCGCAATGTCCACCGTATTTTGGCATTTCAAATGTGCAGAATTTATGGTTTTTAAAACGTTCGATAGGATAACAATCATTTCCTAAAAAAGGATCATTAGCAGCGTTAACAATCAAACACGATGTTTTGATATAATCTAAAACAGTTGCAGGAGAAGCTTTATGGTAATAATCTTCTTTGGATGAATAACCATGTAAAGCTGCTGTAAAATATTCATCTACTTCGTCAAAAGTTTTGATTTTATCAATCATTTCTTCATTCAAAATACCTGGAAACTGTTTTGCTTTCGTTTTAAATTTTGGAACTAGTGTTCGCTTAAAATTTTTAAAATAAACAGTATTCGGAAATATTTTCAATGTGTCAGCACATGATTTTAGAGAAATTGGTGCAGAAAAAACAACAGCAGATTTTATCTTGTTCGAAACTTCATAACTTCCAAGGTAATTCAAAACCAAAGCACCACCCATCGAATAGCCAATCAAAGAAATTTCTTGATAATTTTCTTTCAACGCTTTTTCTATAACTCTGTGTACATCATCAATAGAACCATGATGATAAAGTCTGCAAGTTTTATTCATTTCGCCTCCACAAGTTCTGTGATTCCAAGCCAAAATATTAAATCCTTTGTTGTAAAAATAATCTGAACAGGAATTAAGATATGTTCGTTTCGAATCACCTTCTAATCCGTGAAAAAGGATAATTAATTTGTCTTTATTATTTTGAACTCGCCAATCCAAATTCAGAAAATCACCATCATCAGTTTCCATTTTTTCTCTTGTGTAATCTGGAACAGGATATTTCTTGAATTTCGCCGGAATAATGGTAGAAAGATGTGCATTTCTATTGATGAAATTAGGTGTAGGGTAAGTAGAATGTTCGATGTAAGGCATTTAAAATATTTTTACGTCAACTAAAAAATCCTTTTTAATTTCTTCATTTATATTAGCTAAAATTTTCGATTTTCCCATCAATAATTCTTGTCTCATTGCAGGAGAATTAATTTTTACATATAAAACTCGTTGTCTTACTTCTACTCGGTCCGTATATTTCTCGAAAAACTTTCCCATCACCGTTTGCCAGGCCTCTTCTGCTTTCACTTCCCAAATCAATTCTTCTTTTCCACTTTGTTTAATAAAATGCTCCAAAGCTTGACCAAGCGTTTGCTGATTACTTCTTTTTTCGTACTTTTTCATAAACGGAAAACTTTACTTTCAGAATTAATTTGTTTAATAATTTGCTCTGTTCTTTCGGGATGTGTATCGGTGATAAAAATTTGACCGAATCGTTCTTCATTCACTAATTTTATCAATTGTGTCACACGATGTTCGTCCAATTTATCAAAAATATCGTCCAATAATAATAATGGAGTGATGTTTAATGAAGATTTGATCACTTCTAATTGTGCTAATTTCAACGCAATTAAATACGATTTTTGTTGACCTTGCGAACCAAATTTTTTGATTGGATAATTGGTAATCGTAAACAATAAATCATCTTTATGGATTCCGGCTGTCGAATATTGGGCCGAACGATCTTTGTACAAAGCCTCTTTCAGAACCGTTTCAAAAGATGCGTCATTAAGCTGAGAAATATATTCGATGTTCACTTTTTCTCGTCCTTCTGAAATTTCATTGTAATATTTTAGGAAAGCTTCCAAAAAAGTTTGAATAAATTCTTTTCGTACTTCATGTATTTTCTTTCCTAAATGAATCAATTCTTCATCATAAATTTCCAAAGAAGTTGAATCAAATGTATTATTTGCAGCAAAATATTTTAGCAACGCATTTCGTTGAACTAAAACCTTGTTGTATCGCATCAAATCAGCTAAATATTGTTTATTCGATTGCGAAATAATATTGTCTAAAAATTTGCGTCGAACTTCACTTCCTTCTTTGATTAAATCACTGTCATAAGGTGAAATCATCACCAAAGGATATTGACCAATGTGATCAGAAATACGATCATACGATTTCGAATTTCGTTTTAATTGTTTGGGCTGACCAGAACGAACCAAGCAAAAAATCACATCATCAGATTCGTTTCGATCAAAAGTACCTTCTAATGTAAAAAAATCACAATCAAACTGAATATTCATCGCATCCGAATGATTCAGATACGATTTACTTAAAGCCAAATAGTGAATAGCATCCAAAATATTGGTTTTGCCTTTTCCATTTTGTCCTACAAATGCATTAATTTTTGGTGAAAATTCGAAATTATTTTCATCAAAATTCTTGAATTGTCGCGCTTTAAGTTCTTTTAAATACATAAAAGCAAAATTACGATATTAATTAAGATTTACGATTGACGAAGTTTGATTTATGATTTTTTATAATGATTTTCAATCCTAAAACAATGATTTTGAAACAAAATGTCGAGTTAAAAATCAAAATGATGTATTTTTGCATCTTTATAAGTAAGATTTAGAAAAATGGCAATTCAAAAACCATCGATTCCCAAAGGGACAAGAGATTTCTCACCTTTAGAAGTGAATCGTCGTCAATATATTATCAACACGATTAAAAAACAATTCGTTTTGTTCGGATTTTCTCCAATCCAAACTCCATCATTCGAAAATTTATCAACTTTAACAGGTAAATACGGAGAAGAAGGAGATCGATTAATTTTCAAGATTTTGAATTCTGGAGATTATTTAGCAAAAGTTGATGAGCAATTGTTGACAGATAAAAATAGTCAAAAAGTAATTTCGCAAATTTCAGAAAAAGCGTTGCGTTACGACTTAACTGTACCTTTTGCGCGTTACGTTGTGCAACATCAGAATGAAATTACTTTCCCATTTAAGCGTTACCAAATTCAACCAGTTTGGCGTGCCGATCGTCCTCAAAAAGGTCGTTTTCGTGAGTTTTTTCAATGTGATGCGGATGTTGTAGGTTCGGATTCGTTGTTACAAGAAGTTGATTTTGTACAATTATATGATTCAGTTTTTACAGAATTAAAAACGCCAGTTGAAATTCATATCAACAATCGTAAAATTTTATCAGGTTTAGCAGAAGTAGCAGATATTTCGGCTCAATTGATTGATTTTACAGTGGCTTTAGATAAGTTGGATAAAATTGGTGAAGAAGCGGTAAAAGAAGAAATGCGTGGAAAAGGAATTTCTGATTCTGCCATCGAAATTTTATCACCTTTATTCTCAATGAACGGTGATTATAAAACTCAATTTGCACAATTAAAAGAAATTTTAAAATCTTCGGAAACTGGATTAAAAGGAATTGAAGAATTAGAATTTGTTTTTGAAAATACAACAAATATTGGTTTACAATCGGCTGAATTAGTTTTGAACTTGACATTAGCACGTGGTTTAGATTATTATACTGGAGCTATTTTCGAAGTGAAAGCGAAAATCGGAGAATTCTCTTCATCTATTGGTGGAGGAGGTCGCTACGATGATTTGACAGGAATTTTTGGATTGAAAGATATTTCTGGAGTAGGAATTTCTTTTGGATTAGATCGTACATATTTAGTTTTAGAAGAAAATAATTTATTCCCAGCTTTAGAAGATTCAACAAATATCCAAGCATTGTTCATTAATTTCGGAACGAAAGAAGCTGCTGAGGCAATGAAATTGGTAAAACAATTACGTCAAAGTGGAATTAATACAGAGGTTTATCCTGATGATGCAAAAATGAAAAAGCAAATGGGATATGCTGATAAAAAAAGAATTAAGAAAGTAATTCTTTTGGGTGAAAAAGAAATTGCAGAGCAAAAAGCGACAGTAAAAGATATGATTTCGGGAGAACAAACCGAAGTTGCTTTTGCTGATTTGGCTAACGCATTGTCTTAATATGTCTTAATTCAAATCTATTCAATATATTTGCAAACTATTTAATCAAGAATATAAAATGAGTTTATTAACAGTTGGTACAGTTGCCTTTGATAAATTAGAATCTCCTTTCGGGAAAACAGATAAAATCTTAGGTGGTGCCGCTACATATATCGGTATGGCGTCTTCTTTATTGGGCGTGGATACTGCAATCGTTTCAGTTGTTGGTGGAGATTTTCCACAAGAATACATCGATTTATTAATTTCAAAAGGAATTAATTTAGATGGAATGGAAATCGTAAAAGAAGGAAAAACATTCTTTTGGGAAGGTAAATACCATAATGATTTGAACACACGTGATACGTTAGCAACAGAATTGAATGTTTTAGAAACGTTTAATCCAATTGTTCCTCAAGATCGCAAATCTCCAGACGTTTTGATGTTAGGAAACTTACATCCATTGGTACAAAAAGGAGTGTTGACACAATTAGATAATCGTCCAGGTTTGGTTGTTTTAGATACAATGAACTTTTGGATGGATTGTGCTTGGAATGAGTTGATGGATGTGATCAAAGATGTTGATGTAATTTCTATTAATGACGAAGAAGCGCGTCAAATGTCAGGTGAATATAGTTTAGTGAAAGCTGCTAAAAAAATCATGACATTCGGACCAAAAACAGTTATCATCAAAAAAGGTGAACATGGAGCTTTATTATTCCAACAAGAACAAGTTTTCTTTGCACCAGCTTTACCATTAGAAGATGTTTTCGATCCAACAGGAGCAGGAGATACATTTGCAGGAGGTTTCTCCGGATACTTAGCAAAAACAAACGATTTTTCTTTCGATAACATGAAACGTGCAATTGTTTACGGATCTGCATTAGCATCTGTAACATGTGAAAAATTTGGTACTGAATCATTAGGAGATTTAACACGTGATGGTTTAGCTGAACGTTTGAAAGCATTCAAAAAATTAATGGATTTCTCAATTAATTTATAAGAGAATTATTCATCAAAATATTTAACCTCGAGAGCTTCTCGAGGTTTTTTTTATGGATTAATTTTTGTGTAAATTGAACTAATAAATTTTAATCATGAAAAACAAAATTATACATCTTCTCATATTGGCATTTTCCTCTTTACTTTCTGGAATAATGATCTCGAAAATGTCATTCATCGGTAAAGTAGGAATCACAATTATTTACAACGAATATACGATCCTGAAATCGTGGTGGAAAACAGCCTTGTTATTATTCGCTATACAAGCTGTTATTTTTATCGTATTATCCATTTGGAATGAGAAAACAACGAAACGTTTTAAACGTTTGTTATTGCCTCTCATTTTCCTTTTTATGGGAATTATTGGATTAATTTATTGCTATTACGATTTTACTGAAACCTCACATCGTTTATTGAAAAAGACGTTCCATTTCGGATTTTATATTTTTTGGTTCACGTGGTTTGGGAATTGTATATTCTTTATGACAAAAAAATCTCAAAAAGTAGAAGAAATTCCGCAAGAAACAGAAGTGTATTAAAATAAAAAAGCTCATCAAATTTTGATGAGCTTTTGCTTTTGTGACCGAGACAGGATTCAAACCTGTAACCTCTTGAGCCGTAATCAAGTGCGCTATTCAGTTGCGCCACTCGGCCATTCCTGATAAGAAACTATTGTTCTTATTTTGGACTGCAAATATAAAGACTATTTTTGAATCTGCAAATATTTTTTAAATAAAATTATCCTCGATCTCTATCGCTTATGAGCATCATCATAAAACTCAAAACAAAAAGTGTATCATTTTCGGATGATTGATATTGATTTAATTTAAATTTTCGTCCAAAGAATGAAGGTTCTTTTGATACTTCCATCATTTCTCTTCCTTGTAAATCAGTTAAAACATATTTTGGATTGAAAATATAACCTGAGAAAAATCCTACAACGGGAATTTCACCAACCATTCCGTCCATCATACGTGTAAAACCACTACGTTCGTTGATTGTAAATAAATGATTATCATTTGCGTCGTAAATATGAAAAGTCGCTTTCCAAAAGGATTTGAAAGTTTTTCGTTTTGCTTTACCAACAACATTTCCGTTCGCATCTGTAATGGTAAAAGTTTGTTGAAAATCGATGATTTTATTCGAACGAAGTTGAAAAAGTTCTTCTTTTTTCGATGAATCACGGTAGATTTTAATTACATCTCGCCACGAAAGAATTTTTTCGCGTACATAAAACACAGGTTGATTATTAGCGTCTGTTACAGAAAAATCATTAGAAAAAGTTGCAATATGAAACTTTATATCAAGCGGAAATTTTAGGTTGTTTAAATTCATAAGTATTGAGTAATTTTTATCAAAAATAGATTTTTTTCGGACATAAAAAAAGGTTCAGAATTTCTGAACCTTTAACTTTTTATCGTTTTAAAACTAAAATATCTATTTCGTTTTTACCATCACCATCAAGATCTTCTCCATAATCAGATTTTAAAATCAATTCGTTTTTTGTTAATTTGGAAATTTCTCCTTCACCAGAACCACCATCCTTGTAAGTTAAACGAACTTTATTTCCTGAAATAGAATAAGTGCCTTCTTCAGTCCAATCAATTTCACAAATATTATTTCTATCGGAATCATATCCTATAGCAGAATATTTATTGTCTTTAGTAAACGTATACGAGTCTTTAGAACTGCATTCATCTGCTAGATATTGATCTTCGATGTGATTGTCTTTAGAGAATTGTGTTTGGTATTTTACAAAACTCCAAGTTCCTACGATACTTTCAGAGTTAATAGAAGAATCATCATCATTGTTACAGCTAAATAACAGTCCAAAAGCAAAAATGCTTGGTAAAATAAACTTTTTCATAAATATTGTTTTTTTAGTTGCGGCGAAAATAAAGAAAACAATATTAGATATTCGGTTATTAAATGATTATTATAAATATTCTTTTACTTCATCTAAATGTGTAATTGTAGGAACATCATCCATCGAAAAATTATCATCTAATCGATCAAAGAAAATAGCCGACATTCCGAAAGCTTTTGCGCCAACAGCATCTGCAATCCAATCGTCACCAATGTAAATTGATTCATCTTTTTTAGCACCAGATTTTTCCATTGCCAAAGAAAAAATACGAGGATCAGGTTTCAAGATTTTGATTTCGTCTGCATAAGTTACCGTATCAAAATAACCATTTAATTCTGACGTTTCAATTTTACGTTTCGAGACTTCGAGAAAACCATTTGTGATAATGTGTAA